>JAIDPG010000063.1 GCA_029062865.1 Oscillospiraceae bacterium | reverse complement strand
GTATTGCCCCGACTTTGACGGCAACGGCAAGGTTCACGTTTCGGTGAATTTTATCGACAGAAGCCAGCGCGGGGGAACGTCGCAATATGACGACACTCAGCGCCAGCGCCTCACGTCCGAGCTGGAATACGGCACGGCGATGCTGATAATCACGGACGAGGGCTTCACCGAGCGCGTGAACTTCGAGGACAAAAGCAAGGACGAGGAAGCCATGCGCGCGTTTTTTCTCCCGCAGACGGATAAATTCACCGAGGAAGAGCTGTTCTGCGGCGTGGGAATTCGCGCGAACAAGACAAAGCTCCCCGAAAAAGCCGAGTGGAACGACTGTCCCGACAACGTAATAATCGCCGTCAGAACGGGGCTTGACAGCAAGACAAGCAATGACGAGCAGAACGCGATCTATCGCGAGCGCGCGGAAATCGTTCTCGAAAACATAGTGTACAACAAAACCGTAAACTAAAAACCGCCGCGCCCTCGTCTCAAACGAGGGCGCGGCGTTAAACTACGGCTTGTGAATTGTCTTGTTATTACCCGCGGCAATATCGGACGGAAAAATCTCGTCCGCGGCGGGAGCTTCGCGGCGGCTCATAGGTACTTCCTCAGATTTTCGCAGAACTCGCGCTCGCGGTCGAGCAGCTTCTCGGCGGACTCTCTGATTTCGGGCTCGGCGCGGCGAGAGCGGTTCAAAACGCGCTGCATATCGATAACGCCGTTGTTCGTGCCCTTGTACATAATCTCCGCGAGGTAGCCCGTGTCGCGGTTTTTCGCGGTTTTCATCGCGATGCCCGTTTTCACCATAGCCCGCACGCCCAGCGGCGCTTCGTAGGCGTGCGCCCCAAGCCGCGCGAGCTCGCGTCTGGCGCGCGCCGCGACGGTTTTATAGCGCTCGCGCTCCTTTTCAAGCTCCCCGTAGAATTCGCGGGAGCGGCACCGAGACAAAATCTCGTCCGTAGATTTATAAGCCATTCGCGCGTTGCGGTAAACGCTCTCCAGAATTGCCGTCGTCTGACGTTCGCCAAGTCCGGAATATTCCATAATAAAACCTCCTAAAATATACTAACTGTATTATGAGCGTGTGAATTCCCATTATTACAACCAAATTTAACCATTGCAGTAAGGGCATCGAAGCGCTTTGGATAATTGCACAAAAAGCGCTCCAAATTGGCGGCTTTTTGTTAAATTATATCTCGTTTTTTCACAATCGTAGTATAATATAAATTAGATGAGCTAGTTTTTGATTTTGTTCCCCAAAAAAGGGCGCTTGTCTAAAATATATTGAAATTAAATCGACTTAAGGGTATAATTCTTAGCACAAATGTTATACATAATATAACAGAAAAATTCATTCACCCACAAGGAGGACAAAAATGATGAACGTACAGGACAAATATGTGGACAGCACAATCGTGCCAAAGATTTCTGCGGAAAAACAAATCCCAGAATATCGCAGGAGAAATCAAATGATGTAGAAAGTATCATTATAGACAGAGATACTTTTGAGCATACTGTCTCGGAGGATTTATTTACATATTCGCCTAAAACAATCCGAAAAAGCGATGACATGTCAAGTGTAACTGCTTCTACAACGCCGTCCTATGCAACAACAGATACGCAACGGAAAAATCTCTATCGTTTTCTTGCTGCCAAAATGGCAGGGCTGAGGACTTATTACGATGGTTCGCCCATTGTTACAAACAAGGATGATGCAGCGGCAATAAAAAAAGCACAAGAAACTATACACGGAGATCATAAAAAGTTATCCTACAATTCGGCGTATCGTTATAGTCAATTAGGTAACAATTACGGGTATACCAATGCACTAAGTTCTTGTTGCACATACGCTTTTGCTACTGCATTAAGTATAAAAAATGGGAGAAAAATAACGCCAGATCAGATCACGACTGAATCCTCAACAAACGGTCATAATCCTGTCATTAGTGAATGGGGTGCATATACTGTAAATACAAGTGGAAGTGAGACTCTGAAGGGAATAGATGCACAGTTGCAATTGGGAAACCCAGTGGTTATACATGCGTATGGAACGGATTACAGTGGCGCAAATTCTCAGCATTGGGCTACCGTTATTGGAAAGGAGAATGGAAAATATATCATAATCGATCCATGGGATGGTCAAGAGCACTCATTAGATGAAATGCAGGTTTACAAAAACAATGGAACTATTGCGGATTATATAATTCTTACAAATGAGTATTAAACCTATGAAAGGAGTTACCATGCGATTCATAAAAATATTGTCGTTATTGATTGCGTTAATAGTACTTACTGGCTGCTCCGAGAACTCGCGTGGGGGCGTCTCGTTGCCGCCGGAGAAACAGACAAGTGTAAGTAGCAGTTTGATGGAAAGAACAAGCCCGTCGCCTGCAGCTTCAAGTTCATCAGAAAATTCCCCCCCGTTCGAAAATGTGATAAAAGAACTGATAATTGTTGAAAACGGTCAGAAAAGATCGCTTAATGACAAGGAACAACCAATCAGGCTGTTGAGCGACTACGCAGAATTCTATCTCGCGATGACTCCGACGATGAACACCGAACAGCTTATGGACAAAACGCGGAAGATCTCCGTGGAACGGACAAACGTTTTGGGCAAGCCGTACACCTTTGAATATTACAAAACGGTCGGACTGCCCGCGAATACTTTTGACGAGCTGAACGAAAAGCTTGACGGGCTTGTCGGGGAGGAGCTGAAAAACGACTTCCTGAAAATGACCGAAAACGGATTCTTTACCGTTGCCGAAAACGGCGACCTGTATATGTCCCCCGACCCTTACGGCAGAGGTTTGGGCTTGGGAATGGACACACTGTATCTCGATTCGATCGAGTACCCCGACGAGAACACGGTGCTTATCACGGTAACGTCCTTCGGGGCAAAGGAAAACTGGGGCGCCGACAAGGACATCATATCCAAAGCCGGCGCGAAGCTGGTTAGAACAAGCGACGGTCTCAGAATAGAAGCGTGCGACATTACGATTCCCGACTATTTCGGGTTCTATGATGAGTTGATATTGGATGAGATCCCGAGTTAAAAACACTTGCTTTGAAAAAATGCACAAAAATCCCTCTGACTTCAGAGGGATTTTTTGTACGAATTACACTTGATTTTTTTCTCGATCGTGGTATAATATAAATAGAGATTAGCACTCTGTATAAGAGAGTGCTAAAACAATTACAAAGGAGAGACCCCATTATGAGTGAAACAAAAGAATTCAAAGCCGAAAGCAAGCGCCTTCTGGAGCTTATGATCAACTCGATTTACACACATAAAGAAATATTCCTGCGCGAGCTTATCTCAAACGCGTCGGACGCTATGGACAAGCTGTACTTCAAGACGCTCTCGGGCGAGGGCGAGGCGGTCTCGCGCTCGGATATGCGCGTAAAGATCGAGGCGGACAAGGGCGACCGCAGGCTTGTCATCTCGGACAACGGCATCGGAATGACTAAAGAGGAGCTCGAAAACAACCTCGGCACTATCGCGCAGAGCGGCTCGTTCGCGTTCAAAAACGAAAACGAAAAGTCCGAGGACGTTGACATCATCGGGCAGTTTGGCGTGGGCTTTTACTCGGCGTTTATGGTCGCGAAGAAGGTCACGGTTATCTCGCGCGCTTACGGAAGCGAGGACGCGTTTATCTGGACTAGCAGCGGCGCGGACGGCTACACGATCGCCGAGGCGGACAAGGACACGTTCGGCACGACGATAACCCTTGAAATCAAGGACAACACGGACGACGAGAACTACGACGAGTACCTCACGCCGTATCGTATCCGCGAGCTTGTGAAGAAGTATTCCGACTACATTCGCTATCCTATTATAATGGACGTCGAGCACGAGAAGCTCCGCGAGGGCACGGGCGTTGACGGCGTTGAGCCGGAGTACGACAAGGAGATAGTCACCGAAACGCTCAACTCGCAGATACCGATCTGGAAGAAATCGAAAAGCGAGCTCAAGGACGAGGACTACAACGAATTCTACAAGGACAAGTTCCACGATTACTCCGACCCGCTGCTTCACATTCACTCCAAGACCGAGGGCACCGCGACCTACTCCGCGCTGCTTTATATCCCCGAAAAAGCGCCGTTCGACTACTACTCGAAGAACTATGAAAAGGGCTTGCAGCTCTATTCCAGCGGCGTGATGATAATGGAGAAATGCGCCGATCTTCTCCCCGACTATTTCAGCTTTGTAAAGGGACTTGTAGACAGCGAGGACTTGTCGCTGAACATTTCCCGCGAAATGCTCCAGCACGACCGCCAGCTCAAGATCATCGCGAAGGCTATTGAAAAGTCGATCAAGAACGAGCTGAAAAAGCTGCAGAAAAACGACCGCGAGAAGTACGAGAAGTTTTTTGAGACGTTCGGCACGCAGATAAAATACGGCATTTACGAGAGCTATGGAATGAACAAGGCCGAGCTCCAGGATCTGTTGATGTTCAAAAGCTCGAACGGCGGCTCGACGACGCTTGAGGAGTACGTTTCCCGTATGAAGGAGGAGCAGAAGTACATCTACTTCGCGAGCGGCTCGTCCGTTTCGAGGATCGAAAGCCTCCCGCAGACCGATATGGTGCGCGAAAAGGGCTACGAGATACTCTACCTCACAGACCACGTTGACGAGTTCTGCCTGCAGATGATGCACGACTATGACGGCAAGGAGTACAAGTCTGTCTCCGCGGACGACCTCGACCTCGGCACCGAGGAGGAGAAAGAGGAGATCAAAAAGGAGGAAGAGGATAACAAGCCGCTGTTCGACTATCTCACGGAGAGCCTCGGCGGCAAGGTAAAGTCCGTGAAGCTCTCGCAGCGCCTGAAAACTCACCCGGTCTGCATAACCAGCGAGGGTATGCTGTCCGTGGAAATGGAAAAGGTGCTTTCCGCGATGCCCGACGGACAAGGCGCGAAAGCCGAAAAGGTTCTGGAAATAAACCCGAACCACGCGATCTTCGGCAAGCTGAAATCCCTTTACGAGACCGACAAGGACAAGGCGGGCGAATACGCCGAGCTGCTCTACAATCAAGCGCTGCTTATCGAGGGTATGGCGATAGAGAACCCCGTTGACTTCGCGAATAAGCTTTGCGAGATCATGTCTCAGTAAGTGCAAATCCCCTCGGCTTCGCCGAGGGGATTTTGACTTACCGCAATGGCATTCGTCTGCGCCCTTCGGGTTTGACGAACGCTCATTGCTAGCATTGTTTTTGCTTCGCAAAAACAATGCGGGGTGTAAATCCTCCGAGGATTGCTCGGAGGATTTTTGTGTTATTTCCTGGCGTATTTGCCAAATATAACATCAAACTCATCACCGGAAACTTCCTCGCCGTTTACACGATAGTATCTCTTTGTTGAGCCGTCATCGAGCTTTTCTTGACCATTAACCACTATCTTCTCGATGTCGAACGTGCCGTCCTCGTTTACGATAATTTTGTTTACCGCGCCTTCCCAACAACCGTCCTCTTTATGGTCGACGGTTACAAAGTAGCAATAGCTTTCGTTGTCTTCGTTAAATTTGTGCACGTGCATATCGTTTATCAGTGCGGGATTGCCGTAGCCAAACTCGCCCTCGTGCGGGACTTCGCCCATAAATTCCACTTCATTATCGGCGTTTGCACCGAAAACATAGAGCCCGCGGAGCTGCTCGCTATCGTCAAATCTGATGAACACCTCGTCTTTGCCGTCGTTGTTTACATCTGCCACCGAATAAGAGTGAGCCAGACTGTTGATGTCCGATACGGGCATATTGTATTTTTCTGCAAGAGCCCCGTCAAATTCCAACATACCATCCCAATCGGAAACACTTGCTATTGAAATTAACGGCGTACTGTTCGCCCTTGCAAACAGCCCTTCAACGGGTATTTCCTCGTCATAGCAGTACGCTTTCTCCGAAATCAGCGCTGCCGGTAAAGTGTCATCGGAACGTGTCGTGACGTATTTCAGAAACGTTTCATCTTTGACTTTGTTCGTGTCTTTGTCGAAAGAAACCTCGTGAATAGAGGCAGCGTAGCTTTCGGGAGTATTGTCGACGTTATAGTAGTAGAATGTTTTCATTACTTTGTTCGTATAGTAAAAAAAGCCTTGCACAAAATCCGCTTCCGTTCCGAACGTTCCGAGATCCTGTATGTTATCGGGATCGCTTCCTTTAAACACGCGCACGCCAAATCCCTTGATGAGCTTTGGATAGACCAGCAGCTCGTCCTCGCCGTCAAAGTCGATGTCACAGTATTCCGTTGTAAATACCACATTGTCCCGCGAGTCGAGCTTACATTCCGCTGTAACAATGTCCTTGCACTTTTCAAGGAACGTTTTGGGCTCGTCGACCTCGGAGCTCTCTTCAATGCTTGCCGCGGGGCTAAAGCCGAACTTCCCGCGATTAACATTCACAACCAAAAATCCTGCTGCCGCCGCAACGGCAAGGCAAGCCGCGATAGGCGCGACTATCCTCATCGGCGACTTTTTAGAGCTGCCCGCGTAAACGCGTACGGGCGCGCCGTCCTGCTCTCCCAAAGCCTCGTCGACAAACGCATCGTCGACCTTAAGCTCGCTCACCAAATCTAACAATTCGTCTTTTTTCATAGATAATAACCCTCCTTTTCAAGGTGCTTTCTGATTTGCTTCTTAGTGCGGTAAAGTGCCGCGGAAACGGATTTCTTGCTCATTCCGAGCCGCGCCGCGATGTCGGGGACGCTCTCGAAGCAGTAATACCGTAGCACGAAAACCACGCGGTTTACGCTTGCGATCCCGCCGAGAAAGCGGTTTATCTCCTCGAGAATAGCGCGGTGCTCGGCGGTTTTCTCAACGTTCGTGCTCGCTGGCAGCATTTCGGCGAAGTCCTCCAAAACCAACGCCGTGCTGTCGTTTTCGCGCTTTTTCGTTACCCCGCGGCGGTAACGAGAGATCGCGTTGTTGCGGGTTATCGCGGCAAGATACGCGCGAAGGCTCTGCGGGCGCTCCGGCGGGATAGACTCCCAAGCCTTCAGAAGCGCGTCGTTGACGCACTCCCCGACCTCCGCCTCGTCCCCGAGCACATTCCGTGCGATCTTCTCGCAGTACTTCCCATAAGCGTTCTGCACAAGAGAGATAGCCTGCTCGTCGCGCTCGTTAAAAAGCTCTATTATCTCGCTGTCCGTCAAGTTATCACCGCCCTTTTGGAAATTTAGAAATCAGAGGCAAGAGGTCAGAGTTAGAAAATAGCTGAAACTAAAGCTCTTGCGTTTGTTTTTTATAATCTTGCCTCTCACTTATAGAGACGCGAACTAAATGTAAATATCCCCCAAGGATTAAAAAATTTTTAATAGTATTGACAAAAAATGTTTCTCGATGTTATAATTATAACAATAAACAGCGGGCTGTCGTCTCGCCAAGCTTTGATATTCGGAGGAGAGTTATGGGACTTTTCGGAAATTTCGGAAAAAAGAAGAAACTCGCTCTGCCGAGCTACCGCGAAACGAACCACAAATACAACTGCGTAGCGGTGGAGGTCGAGGAGACAGAGGAGAGCCTTTCGCATATCGACGAGGACTTTGCGACTCTTGTCAAGGCGGATATAGACAATATAATTGCGGAAAAATTTATTCCGTGGCTGAAATGCGAGGAATTCGCCGATAGAGACGATAAGCTCGTCTTTGAGGGGCTGCGCGTCTGTTCCGTGACATATTACTACTATTCTCCGAGCGGCGAGGGCGGTTTCTTCGGACGGTTTGAGTTCGACTTCGTGTCGTCAAGCGATTACACCGAGGATATGCTGGAGTGCGTCGCTATGGAGGTATATATTCAGAATGGAGAGGTGGTTCGCGTAAGCGGATTTGAGGTATAATTAACAGCCTTGTTCACCTGTAAATTGTCAAAAATTTAAAAAAGCTGTTGACAAATCCAAAATAATATGGTATAATGATTAGGTTATCGTTATTCCGACGATTACAATCTCTTTGCTCACTTGAAAAACGGTGGGCTACAAATCCAAAAGGAGGTGCTATAAATGGCAAAGTTAAGCGAAAAGTACGAGGCCATGCTCGTGTTCTCCCTCAAGAAGGACGAGGAGCAGGTCAAGGCGCTGGTTGAGAAGTTCAGCGACCTTATCAAGGCGAACGGAACTCTCGAGAACGTTGACGAGTGGGGCAAGCGCAAGCTCGCGTATGAGATCAACTACGAGGGCGAGGGCTACTACGTGCTCTACAATTTCGAGAGCAAGCCCGATTTCCCCGCGGAGTTCGAGCGTATTGTAAGCATTACCGACGGCGTGCTGCGTTGGTGTACTGTTCTCAGAAAGTAAGATGTCAGCGCTGCTGACAATGGGCTTCCGACAAAGGAGTGTGACTGATTATGAATAAGGTAATAATGATGGGCAGAATGGTTGCGGATGCGGAGCTTAAAACTACTCCGAGCGGCATCTCCGCTTGCAATTTCCGTATCGCCGTTGACAGGAATTATCAGAAAAAGGGAGAGGAACGCAAGTCGGACTTCTTCAACTGCGTCGCTTGGCGCGGAACCGCGGAGTTTATCTCCAAGTGGTTCCCCAAGGGCAGGCTGATTTTAGTTGAGGGCGAAATGCAGACGCGCCAATACACCGACAAAAACGGCAATCCCGCGACCTGGTATGAGATCCAGGTTGACAACGCGCATTTCACGGGAGACAAGGGCAACGCGGGCTCAAATTCGGGCTACTCGAATTACGGCGCGCCGCCTCTTAGCGAGCCTCCCGCGGGCTATGGCGGAGGATATTCCAATTCCGCGCCCGCAAACGAAGCTCCGAGTGCGCCGAGCGCTCCCGCACCCAAAGCGGATTTCTCTTCCGCGGACACCGACGACTATCCGTTCTAAGAGCCTGTTCAGTATCTCGAAGTGCGCAGATTTCGTAGCATATTTTGCGGATTTCGAGGCGTTTTTTCGCGGGCGTACTTTATATGTACGTCAAGAAAAAATAACGAAGAAATACGCAAAAGATGCAAGAAAGATGCGTGCTGAGAGGTACTGAACAGGCTCGGGAACGTGAATTCCAATTGAACCAAATTCCAAATAAGGAGGAATGAAAAATGGCTGAAAGAGTTGAAAGAGCCGAAAGACCTGCGCACCAGATGAAGCGTTCGCGCAAAAAGGTCTGCCAGTTCTGCACGGACAGAACCGAGTTTATTGACTACAAGGACATCGCGAAGCTCAAGAAGTTTATGACGGAGCGCTCGAAAATTCTCCCGAGAAGAGTAACGGGCTGCTGCGCGTATCACCAGAGAGAGCTCACGACTTCTATCAAGAGAGCGCGTCAGATGGCGCTTATCCCGTACGTTAGCGACTAAGGCTTATAAGATTTCCCCCTCCTTCGGAGGGGGAATTTTTTGTAATGCGGTTTGATTATACTAACAGTCTCGTTTTTATTTTAAACTCGCAGAAAAACGGCTCACTTCGTTCGCTCCACCTTAGCAGGCGCTTTTTCTGCTCCACTGCTCTTGGGGTAGACTAACTTAAACTTTGCAGTAGATTACGGCATAATCAAACGGCGCGACGTGAACCTTGCCGTCGGCGATGCCTTTTCCGTAGCGGTCGAACGCGGGCTCGAAGTCGTAGAACATCGCGGTCTTTTCGTTTTTGAGAACGAAGCTCCTGCCCTTGGTCGACTTGTTCAGGTAAATAATCGCCGCGTCTCGGGTTATTCTGTCAAACCTCGCGAACACACAGACGTTGTCGTCGCATTGAATGAAACGCATTGCGCCTTGCTCGAAGGCTCTTGTGCCCTTGCGGATCTTGGAGAGCGTTTTCACAAACTCGACAAGATCGAGATTTTCCTCGCCCCACGGATAGCAGCGGCGGTTGAACGGGTCGCGATAGCCCTCCATTCCCGCCTCGTCGCCATAATAAACGCACGGGATTCCGGGGAGGAAGAATTGCAGAACCGTAGCGCACTTCATCAGCGCGATACCGAGCAGATACTCCGCGCCGTCGAGCCTGCGCTCCGCCTGCCAGTTTTTGTCGTGCCAGCCGACTTCCTCTCCGCCGAGCCGTGTCAGCGCTCTCTCGGTATCGTGAGTCGACAGGAAGTTCATCAGCATATCAACGGCGGGCTTGGGATAGTGATCCAAAATCGTCGTGATACTGTCAATAAACTGCTGCCCGTTCGCGTATTTTACATAATTCAAAATCGCTTCCTTAAACGGATAGTTCATAACGCTGTCGAGCTGTCCGCCAATGAGATAACGCCGCCGCACGCCGTAGCTTTCCTTATTCGAAGCGTCCTCCCAGACCTCACCGTAGATGACCTTATCGCCGCCCATTTTCTTTACGGCGATGTTCAGGTTGTCAAGAAACTCGTCGGGGAGCTCGTCGGCGACGTCCAAGCGCCAGCCCTTTGCGCCTAGCTTTATCCACTTCTGAAGAATTCCGCCGTCGCCGCAGATGTAGTTAGTATACGCCTCGTTGTTCTCGTTGACGTTCGGCAGCGTTGTAATTCCCCACCAGCTGTCGTAGCGCTCGGGATAGGCGATGAACGAATACCACGAATGATAAGGCGAGTTCGGGTCGCGGTATGCGCCGGTGTTATCTCCGTAGCGCCCGAACTTGTTGAAGTAGATCGAGTCCGCGCCCGTGTGCGAGAAAACGCCGTCGAGGATAATGTCAATGCCCATTTCCTTCGCCTTTTGGCAGAGCTCAACAAAGTCCTCCTCCGTGCCGAGCATCGGGTCTATTTTCTCGTAATTCGCCGTATTGTAGCGGTGATTTTCGTGAGCCTCGAAGATCGGGTTGAGGTAGATTATCGTAACGCCGAGATCCTTGATATACGGCAGCTTTTCGATAATTCCGCGCAGATCTCCGCCGAAGTAGTCGTTATTTCTGACAATTCCCTTTTCGTCGGGGAGATAGAGCGGCGTGCCGTTCCAGTCGTCGCGGAGAATTCTGTCCGCGGGGATATTCTCGTGCTTAACGCCGCTTTTCGCGAAGCGGTCCGGAAAGATCTGATACATAATGCCGCCGCGGACGCTTTCGGGGGTGTACAATTCCTCGTCAAAGACGGTAAGCTGGAACAGCTCGTCGCCCTCGAACACGCCGAGCGAAGCACCGGTGCGCTTTATGTAGCGCCGTCTGCCTTCATAAATGCACGTGAAGTAATAGTGATGCAGCCCGATGTTCCCCGGTGAGAACACGCAGGTATAGATATTGTCATCGCCGCTTTCGTCCTGCAATTGCAGCTCGATAAACCGCTCCTTAAACCCGGGACGGAACATCACGAGCGTCAAGCCCGAAACCTGCATATACTTCGGGATACGCACATTAAAGATAGAAGGCTGCCCGCGCCGAAGCGCGCCGAAAGGGTGCTTATAAGCCGTGTCAAAGCAATCGAATAAAGGCAAATTGCTCATATAATTCTCCTTTATAATTATTGTGCCCGCCGCCGGCGGGCACAATAATTTTCAATTATACATTGTACATTGTCAATTGTTTACTTAAGGTTCCAGATGTCGCGCGCGTAGTCCTGAACCGCTCTGTCCGCGGAGAATCTTCCCGCTCCCGCGATGTTCATCAGCGACTTCTTGTTCCATTCCTCGGCGTTTTTGTAGACCTGAGAAATGTAGTCCTGCGTGCCTCTGTAGCTGTCGAAGTCAGCCAGCGCCATATAGAAGTCCTTGTTCTGGATAGAGCCCGCAAGCTCCTCAAACGTCGCGCCATTGATGCCGTTGTACATTCTCTTGATAACGTCGCCGATGACCTGAGACTGATCGATATAGCTCTGCGGATTGTAGCCGCGCATACGCATCTCGTTTACCTCGGGCGTTCTCATACCGAAGATGAAGATGTTGTCCGTGCCTACAGCCTCGTGTATCTCGACGTTCGCGCCGTCATAAGTGCCGATAGTCAGCGCTCCGTTCAGCATAAGCTTCATATTGCCCGTGCCCGACGCTTCCGTTCCCGCAAGCGAGATCTGCTCGGAGACCTCCGCGGCGGGCATCAGAATTTCGGAGAGCGTAACTCTGTAATCCTCAAGGAAGATGACCTGCAGCTTCTCGCGGATGATCGGGTCGTGCTTGATCTCCTCGCCGATGCACCAGATCATCTTGATGATCTGCTTCGCTATATAATATCCCGGAGCCGCCTTTGACGCGAAGATATACGTCTTCGGAACGAACGGCGCGTTCGGGTTCTGCTTGAGGTAGTTGTAATCCGCGATGATGTTCATCGCGTTGAGCTGCTGGCGCTTGTACTCATGCAGGCGCTTTACCTGAACGTCGAAAATGCTGTCGAGGTTGAGCTTTGTGCCCGTCGTTCTCTCAACATACTCCGCGAAGCGCTCCTTGTTCTTGCGCTTGATCTTGCCGAGCTTTTCAAGCACGGATTTATCATTCGCGAACACCTGGAACTTGATAAGCTCCGAAGCGTCCTTCTTGAAGCCGTCGCCGATGCACTCGGTGAGCAAGTCGGTAAGCTCTTGGTTTGATTGCAGCAGCCAGCGTCTGTAAGCTATGCCGTTTGTGACGTTCTTAAATCTATGCGGCGTGTCGAGATACTGAAGTCTGAACACGTCGTCCTTGATTATCTGCGAGTGGAGCTTCGAAACGCCGTTTACGCTGTGCGAAGCCGCGCAGCAGAGGTAAGCCATGTGGATCTTGCCGTCCTGGATTATCGACATCTTGGAAACGCGATCGCCGTCGCCGGTTCTGTTCATCAGATCCTCGCAATAGCGGCGGTTGATCTCGCAGATTATCTGGTAAATTCTCGGGAGAATTCTGCGGACAAGCTCCTCGTCCCACTTTTCAAGCGCCTCCGCCATAACCGTGTGGTTTGTGTACGCGAACGTGCTTGTTACGATATGCCAAGCCTGATCCCAGCCGTAGCCGCACTCATCGAGGAGTATTCTCATAAGCTCCGGCACGGCGAGGGTCGGGTGGGTGTCGTTGATGTGGATAGCTACCTTCTCGTGGAAGTTCGAAAGGTTGCCGTAAACCTTCATATGGCGCATTACGATATCCGAAACGGAAGCCGCGCACATAAAGTACTGCTGGCGCAGGCGAAGCGCCTTACCCTCGGCGTGGTTGTCGTTCGGGTAGAGAACCTTCGAGATAGAGTGCGCGATGTTTGTAGCGCCGAGCGCTGTCGCGTAGTCTCCCGTGTTGAACGAAGCCATATCGAAGCTCATGCTCTCCGCGCTCCACAAGCGGAGCTTGGAAACGCCCTTGCTGTCATAGCCCGTAACGTACATGTCGTAGGGCACGGCGTTTACGCTGTTATAGCCCACATAATCGAGCTTGTGGTTGCCGTCGTCCCAGCTCTCCTGCACATAGCCGTCGAACCGAACCTCTACAGCCTCATCGGGCAAGGGCACGAGCCACGAGCCGCCGCCGGGCAGCCAGTTATCCGGCAGTTCCGTCTGCCAGCCGTCAACTACCTTCTGCTTGAAGATGCCGTACTCGTATCTGATCGAATAGCCCGTCGCGGGGTAATCGCAGGTTGCAAGTCCGTCCATATAGCAAGCCGCCAAGCGTCCGAGACCGCCGTTTCCGAGACCCGCGTCGGGCTCTTCCTCATACACGCGGTCGATCCTTACGCCGATCTCCTCAAGAGCCTTAGCCGCCGCGTCCTGCATACCGAGATTATACAGCGAGGTTTTCAGCGAGCGCCCCATAAGGAACTCCATCGAGAGATAGTAAACCTGTTTTCTGCCCTTGGAGTTGCAGTCGTGCATAAACTTATGGCGTTTTTCCTTCATATAGTTTACGACGATAGTCGAAAGCGCGCGGTAGATCTGCGTAACGGTCGCGTTTTTTGTATCCGTCTGGTAATCATACGTGAGTATGTTTTTCAGCTGCTTCAACAGCTCGTCCTTGCTAATCGGTGAAGTCATTTAAATACCCCTTTCAGTTCCCGTAGGTGATTGTATACAATAATACATCATTATTATACACCATTTTCGACCGAATTTCAACCCAAATTTCGCAAAAACGTAAATTAGAGACAAATTCAACCTACAAATTTCAGCAAAATATACAAAAAATCCTCACTTGTCTCGGACAACGGAGGGTTTATTTCCTTTCATACGGTTCTCAAGCGACTGTTTGCTAAAAAAATTCAAGCAAATCCCCCGCCGACGGCAGAGAGAATCAAAATCGAACGAAGCGCGCATCGAAATCGTCTATTGTACTTTCGCATATATTGTACAAAATAATGGTACAAATAATGGTTGACAACCGTCAGAAAAAGTGGTACAATAAATCTGTATAAATAAATATAAGAGAGCGTCGCTCTCCGAGAAAAAGGAAGGTAATTTACAATGGAGATCAGAATTGAAAAAACGGCAGCGCCCAAGGCTAAGCCCGCCGACGAAACCAAGCTCGGGTTCGGGCATATTTTTACGGATCATATGTTCGTGATGAACTACGACACCGGCGAGGGCTGGCACGACGCGCGCATTGTGCCCTACGGCGAGATCTCGCTTTCTCCCGCGGCAATGTGCCTGCACTACGGGCAGGAGATTTTCGAGGGACTTAAGGCTTACCGCACCGCGGACGGCTCTATCCAGATGTTCCGCCCCGACGAGAACTTCAAGCGCATGAACGTCTCGGCTGAACGTATGGTTATTCCGCCTATCGACGAGGCGTTTGTCCTTGAAGCGTTGAAGAAGCTCGTTGATATGGAAAAGGACTGGGTTCCTCACACCGACGGCGCTTCGCTGTACATTCGCCCGTTTATCTTCGCGACAGACCCGTATGTAGGCGTTCGCCCCGCGGATCACTATCTGTTTATGATTATTCTGTCGCCGTCCGGCGCGTATTACTCGACCGGGCTCAATCCCGTGAAGATCTACGTTGAGGAGAAGTACGTAAGAGCGGTGCGCGGCGGCACGGGCTTTGCCAAGACCGCGGCGAACTACGCTATCTCGCTCAAAGGGCAGGACGAGGCTCACAACCAGGACTACGAGCAGGTGCTGTGGCTTGACGGCGTGGAGCAGAAGTATATTGAAGAGGTCGGCTCGATGAACATTTTCTTCGTAATCGACGGCGAGGTCATCACGCCGCAGCTGACAGGTTCGGTGCTCCCCGGAATCACGAGAAAGAGCTCGATCGAGCTTTGCAAAAAGTGGGGAATGAAAGTCACCGAGCGGAGAATTACGATCCAAGAGGTAGCCGAGGCTTATGACAACGGCAAGCTTGACGAGGTGTTCGGTACGGGCACGGCGGCGGTTATTTCTCCCGTCGGTCATCTCAAATGGGGCGACAAGGTTATGACGATAAACGACAACAAGATCGGCGAGATCTCGCAGAAGCTCTACGACACGATGACGGGAATTCAGTACGGCAAGCTGCCCGACGAAATGAATTGGATTGTCAGGGTATAAGATATGAAGAAAATTACGGTAACGGTAACGGAAACGGAGCAGAAACAAGCCTCGATACGGGCGGTGGTAACGGAAATTCTGGAGATAATCACGGTGCGTTATATCGGCAGCGGCAGACCCCTGCCCGATGAGATTATGAAAATCAAGGACGAGACAATGGATATCTACCTTAAAAGCACGTCCGAAACGGATATGAGCGTGCTCGACGAGTTTGAGGTGAGAGCCAAAGTTATCAGAGAAAGGCTTGTTAAAGGGCTTTAAGCAGTGCGCCGACTTACAGCAATATATCAAGCGAAGTGTGGAGCGAAAAAAGAGAGTGAGCTTGCCGTAGCGAAGCGGAGGCGAGCTCGCTCTGCTAGTGCGAACGAAGTTCGCACGGTTTTTCGCGACTTTTAAATCCGGAAAGGGCTTTAATTATGGGAATTTTTGAGAAAATCGCGGTGGCAGCTGCGCTTGCGGCGGCAATTTTAGTGCCGACGCTTCACAGGCAGGTCGAGAAGTCGAAGGTCGTAAGCGCGGACGTAAGCGCTAAGGAAGTGATCCAAACCGTCAACACCTGGATTTGGGATGACGTTGCGGCGGGCGGCAAGGACAGAGTGCCCTGCGAGCTCAGGATAGTTATGGATAACGGCAAGGCGACCGTCACCGACAGCACCGGCAAGAACGAATGGGACGCGCGGGACGCGCGGGACGGGTGGCTGGCTGTTGAAAGCCTTAAGGAGCGCTTTGAGTGGGATTTCAGCAGGAGCACATTCACGGCGGCGGTGTTTGTTGACGAGTCCGGCTACGCGGTTTATTCGTGGTGTGTGCAAAACGACGCAGGCTATAACGGCGACGCGCCCTCGCTTGCGGACTTTAAGGCGGGCGAATATGAGTGGATTTCGGAGGATAAGGTCGGAATAACGCGCGACGGTGCTTTTGTCGGAACCTATCCTCATCTGTTCTATAAGGAGTCATAAGCCGCGCGGCATAGAAGTGTTCCGGTCAGAACAATGCCCCCGCAGCGTGTAAAATTTGCTTGACAAAATTGCGGCAAGGAGGGATATATTTGCTATGAGTATTTTAAAAAAGCTCGCGGCGGCAGTCGCGGTTATAATGGCAGTTTCAACGCTTGCGGCTTGCGGGAACGACGACCCGATACTGCTTCCGCAGGAGGCAAGCAAGCCGTCCGGCGGCATAAATCCGGTAGACAAGATTACAAGCGTGGCGGATGAATATAACGACGCGATATTTAAGTCGAAGGTCACAAGCGCGGACAGCTTTGCAAAGGAGCTTATCACGACCGTGAATACTTGGATTGCGGACAATGTTGCCGCGGGCGGCGATGAAAAGACCGCTTGCGAGTTGAGTATCGTTATGGATAATGGCAATGCGGCTGTTACCGACCTTTCCGGGAAGAACGACTGGGAAAAGAGAAAAGGCTGCCCCGAAAGTCTTAAAGAACGCTTCGAGGCTGATTACAGCGGGCGCACTTTCATCGCCGCGGTATTTATCGATGAATCCGGCTATGCCGTATATTCGTGGTGTGTGCAAGACGACGCTGACTTTAACGGCGACGCGCCTTCGCTTGAGAACTTTACGGCGGGCGAGTATGAGTGGAAAGCCGAGGACAGGGTCGGAATGACGCGCGACGGCGTTATAATGGGAACCTTCCCGCGGCTGTTTTACTCAAAGTCGTCCGGCAGCGCGTCGGCGGTCGGCAGCAAGCCTTCGGCTGACGGAGATGTTATCGGGGATATATTGTTTGGCGGTCAGGTAACAAAATCAAAGGTAACAAGCGCGGATATCACCGCCAAGGAGCTTATCACGTCGGTGAACAGCTGGATAGCCGACGATGTCGCCATGGGCGGCGACGAAAAGACCGCTTGTGAATTGAGAATTGTTATGAACAACGACAAGGCAGTTGTCATCGACCTTTCGGGCGCAAACGACTGGGGCGGTACCGGTAAATTGGAGAGCCTCGCGGAGCGCTTGGAGGAGGATTACAGCGGGCGCACATTCACGGCAGGCGTGATAATCGACAAGTCGGGCTACACGGTTTATGTCTGGTGTGTTCTCGACGACCCGACATATAACGGCGTTTCGCCGAGCGAAGAGAATTTCAAGTCGGGCTATTACAACTGGAGCTCTAAAATTGACGGCTTGACGGACGAGAACGTCATTATCGGCACTTATCCGAAGCTCAGAGGCGAAGCGGACGAGAGATAAATCAGCGCTCCCTGCGAAGTGTAAATTTCAAAAAGTGTCAAGATTTTGCGAAGCAAAATCTTGACCGGTTCCCTCAGCGCTGCAGAGCGAACGAAGTGAGCGGAGCAGCGGTGAGCGAATTTTTGAAATTTTTTTAAATAAGGAGATATTATGAGCAAAAAAACGCGGAATTCGATTATCTCAACTCTCGTTTCCATAGCCCTCGGGCTCACGATGTTTCTTCTCCACGAAGGGCATATGAAGAAGGCTCGTGAGACGCACTCGCGGCTTGCGGCAGGGATTTCCGAAATGAACACGATGATGAGCGAGCTTGTTGACGCGGCAAACCGCGGCGGCGCTCCCGAGATGCTTTCATATGCGCGGAACAACAAGCCGCGGGCAGCCGAGGCGGCAAACAAGCTCCGCGGGGCGTGCGATTATTTTGAAAAGGTTCGCGTGCCGAGAAGTCTCAAGGACGAGCTCGCCGCCGTCCGCGCGGGAATTCCCGAAATGCGGAGCTTCGCGGATTCGTTTGAGGCAATGTTCGGGGGAGTGATGATCGAAAGTGAGTTTATGAGCGCCGCCGAGCAAATGGGAATACGCGCCGAGCGGCTGGTCGCCAGCGACGGATTCGCTTATGCCGAGGCGAACTTTATGAAGGAGCTTAACAGGCTTAATTCGCGGAGGAGGTTCCTCTGGCTGACGGTAAACAATGTACAATTTACAATGGACAATTGATAATTGTTGTGCGCGTTTGGAGGCAGTATTATGAAACGTATTATTGCATTGCTTGTCGCGGTGATAATTCCGATAACGCTGTTGTTTACGGCGTGCGGGAAAGCAAGCCCCGCTCCGCTTACCGAAGCGGAGTACTCCGAACGCTTTAAGGCGAGCTGCAAGGCGTTCGTTAAAGCCTCAACAGCTTGGGCGATGTGTGCGCCCGAAACCGCGCCGTATACCGACGCTCAGAAGGAGGAGTGCCGTAAAACGATAACCGACCGCGAGAACGCTCTTGACGAGATAAAGCAGCTTGTTCCGCCGAAAAGCCGCAAGAGCTTTCACAAGGATATTCTGAAGTCGCTCGACTACGAATACGAGTGGAACAAGGCCGCGCTGAGGCTCATTGACGCGAAGGACAACGCCGAGGCGGACGAGATAGGGCGCGAGCTGAGCAGGATAGTAAATTCTATCCCGGAGGGCAAATCACTGCCCGGTTTGTATCTTGATTTCGTCTCAAGTGAGAAGAAATCCGGCTGAAAGGAAAAACTATGACAAAACGTATTATCGCATTGCTTATCGCGGTGATCATCCCCGCGGCTTTGATATTCACGGGCTGCGGCTCGAAAGAGCAGCTTACTCCGCAGGAGTATTACGACGGGCTGTTGAACACCTACAAGGAGTACAGCTCGGCTATGAAGGAGCTCTCCCCGATAATCACGGGGGCGACGAGTGTCGAGGCGGTGTCGGCAAACAGCGCAAAGGCGAAGGATATCTGCGGCAGAGCGGACAAGGCGCTTCTGAAGTTTAAGGATCTCGAGCCGCCGTCAAAGTACGCCGATCAGCACAAAAAGCTCATCAAGTCGATAGACAGCGAGCGGGATTTCGTAAAGGCGGCGGAAAAGCTGCTCACCGCGAAAACCCTGAACGACATCACCTCGGCGAACGCCGAGCTTAAAGCGTTCGACAGTGCCCCGCAGGATCAGCAGTTCGCGTCGATTTTCCTTCAGCTTATCAAAGACCTGAAAGCGGAGCTTGGGTGACAACGATCATTATAGAATGGGAGATGGATAATGTACAAGCGTACAATCGCATTGCTTCTCGCGGTGATAATTCCCTTGGCTTTGATATTCACGGGCTGCGCGAAGGAGCGGCTTTCCGAAAAGGAATATTCCGACGCGCTGTACGATAATTTCAAGGAATACGCCGCGGCTCTGGAGGAAATGGAAACCGTTCAGGCGGACGTTTCAAGCAGCCAGGAAAAAATGCTTGAACAGACAAAGGCAACGGAGATTTGCGAAAAAGCCGAGGAAATTCTCGGGAGGTTCCGAAAGCTGAACCCGCCGGAGCGGTTCAAAGAAAAGCACAAGGCGCTTGTTTCGGCGGCGGAGTTGGAGCTGAAATACGTGCGTGCTATCAAAACGGTCTTGACGGCGAGAACTCCCGCCGAGCGCGCTCAGTACATTAACGAAGCCGCCTCGGTTTTCTCGGGCGTTCCCGAAACTCAACAGCTCCCGGCGGTGCTGTCGGAGATCGCCGCGGAGGCGAGAGACACATAGCAGCATACCCCGCGAAGCGGCAAAGGGCGCGTACCGACAACATCAGCACTACTGGCGAAGTGCGGGGCGAAAAAGCGCAGGCGGCTAGGCGAACGAAGTGAGCCGGTTTTTCGCTACTTAAAATAAACACCGATGCGTGCAGCGTTTGGGTGAGATGTCATAGGCGCGTAACAACTAAAATCAGCGCTCCCCGCGAGCAGTCATTATGCCGCGCACCGACCCACAGCAACACACCCTGCGAAGTGTAAAATTCGAGAAAGCATTGCTCGGCTAGCGCAGTTCGCGCGAAGCGCGGACTGCGCGGTTCTCAAATTTTAAATTTAAATAAGGAGATTATTTTATGAAGAACACAGAAAAAACCCTCGACCAGATCAAGACGCTTTGTATCCACCGCGGGCTTGTTTACCCCGGCAGCGAGATCTACGGCGGCTTGGCGAACACCTGGGACTACGGTCCCTTGGGAGTGGAGCTTAAGGAGAACATCAAGAAGGCTTGGCGCAAGAAGTTTGTGCAGGAGAACAAGTACAACGTCGGGCTTGATTCGGCGATTTTAATGAACCCGCAGACCTGGGTTGCATCGGGGCACGTCGGCGGATTTTCCGACCCGCTTATGGACTGCAAGGAGTGCAAGACGCGTCACCGCGCCGACAAGCTTATTGAGGACTTCGGTGAGACGACCGCGGACGGCTGGACTAACGACAAAATGCTCGAATATATCCGCGAAAAGGGAATAAAGTGCCCGAATTGCGGCAAGGCAAACTTTACGGATATCCGGCAGTTCAATCTGATGTTCAAGACGGCGCAGGGCACGGTCGAGGACAGCAAGAGCGAGCTTTATTTGAGACCGGAAACCGCGCAGGGCATTTTCGTAAACTTCGCGAATATTCAGAGGACTTCCCGCAAAAAGGTGCCGTTCGGCGTGGCGCAGGTCGGCAAGTCATTCAGAAACGAGATCACTCCCGGACAGTTTATTTTCCGCGTCCGCGAGTTCGAGCAGATGGAGTTGGAGTTCTTCTGCAAGCCCGGAACGGATCTGGAATGGTTTGATTACTGGAGAACTTATTGCAAAAACTTCCTGCTGTCGCTCGGTCTGAAGGAGGAAAGCATAAGACTTCGCGATCACTCGCCGGAGGAGCTCTGCTTCTATTCCAAGGCGACGACGGACTTCGAGTTTTTATTCCCGTTCGGCTGGGGCGAGCTTTGGGGCGTCGCGGACAGAACCGACTACGACCTCACTCAGCACATGAAAACAAGCGGCAAGAGCCTTGAATACTTCGACCCGGAGACCAATGAGAAATATATTCCCTACGTTATCGAGCCGTCGCTCGGCGTGGAGCGTTTGTTCCTCGCGGTAGTGTGCGACGCTTACGACGAGGAGGCTCTCGAGGACGGCACAAGCCGCACGGTTATGCGCTTCCACCCGGCTCTCGCGCCGATAAAGGCGGCGGTTCTGCCGCTGTCGAAGAAGCTCTCCGAAAAGGCGGGCGAGCTTTTTGAAGACCTCTCGAAGTACTTCTGCGTTGATTATGACGACGCGGGCGCTATCGGCAAGCGTTATCGCCGCCAGGACGAGATAGGCACGCCGTTCTGCATCACGTACGATTTCGACAGCGAGACCGACGGCTGCGTGACCGTCCGCGAGCGCGACACAATGGCGCAGGTGAGAATTCCGATCGCCGATGTCAAGGCGTATATTGAGGAGCGCGTGTTCTTCTGATGAAACGTTTACTTTCCCTTTTATTCTGCGCGTTATTCGCGGTGAGCTTGTGCGGCTGCTCCCAAAAAGCCCCCGGCGGCGAGCATGATTTCTCCTCGCCGTTCTCCTCCGCTTCTGCGGATAACGAGTACAAGCCGAGAAGCAGCTACAAGATGATAATCCCGCCCGACGGATATGTTCCGGAGGTTATCGAAAGCACGCCGGGAAGTGTTCCCGAAAAGCCGCTCCCTGCGGCGAACGGCGCGTTTCAGATAAGCGGAACGCGGCTTGTTGACGCTAACGGAAACGAGTTTATAATGCGCGGCGTGAACCACGCGCACGTGTGGTACAAAAGCGAGCTCGAAAACGCGCTGGACGGCATCGCCGCGACGGGCGCGAACTGCGTTCGCGTTGTTTTCGCGGACGGAGACCAATGGGAGCGCGTGACGGCTTCGGAGCTTCAAAGCGTCATCGAGAAGTGCGCCGAGCGGCGGCTTGTGATGATCGCCGAAATTCACGACACGACGGGCAAGGAGGATATTGCCGCTCTCGACCGCGCGGTCGACTGCTGGATAGAGGTAAAGGATGTGCTGAACGCCTACTCCGACAAGGTGATCTTAAACATCGCGAACGAGTGGCTCGGCACGTGGGATTCCGCGAAGTGGCAAGAGGGTTACACGGCGGCTGTCCCGAAGCTGCGCAAGGCGGGGATCACGAACACAATAATGGTCGACGCTGGCGGCTGGGGTCAGCACGGCGCGAGCGTCGCGGAGGCGGGCAAGGCGGTTTTTGAAAGCGACCCCGACCGCAACACGATGTTTTCCATTCATATGTACGGCACTGCGGGCGGAAGCTCCGCGACGATAACGCAGAACCTCAAGGGCGCGACAGACCAAGGGCTTTGCGTGGTCGTCGGGGAGTTCGGCTGGAACCACTCCGACGGCGACGTTGACGAGGCGTTTATTATGCAATACTGCGAGCAGAATTCCCTCGGCTACATCGCGTGGAGCTGGAAAGGCAACAGCGGCGGCGTGGAGTATCTCGACATAGCCCGCGACTGGCGCGGCGAGACGCTCTCCGCGGAATGGGGAGAGCCGCTTGTCAACGGCGCGAACGGCATTAAGGCAACGTCGAAGATTTGCTCGGTATTTGAATAAAAGTGATCCCCCGCCTCCGGCGGGGGATTTACAGTTATTGTCAGCAGTTTTCTAAAAAACTGCCAAACTCCTCTCCGCCCCAGTGCGAGCGGACAATCGCCTCAAACCCGCTCGGGGAGAGCACTCTGCCTGAGAGCTTTTCGCGCGTTTTCTCGGAGAGCTTTCCGTGCTCGGCAAGCTCCGCGCCCGCTTGTTTTACGTCGCTTAAATAGCCGCGCTTTTGCCTGTCCGCCAAGCCCTCGTAGCCGAACAGCTCGCCCTCGGGGCACAAGATCGCAGTGTAGTTACCCTCGCCGCAGATCAGATCGTACTGCTTTAGCAGCGCGGGGTACATAGGCGCGGCGTCGACATAGCCGCACGTCGATATCAGCACGAGCTTTTTGTCGTACATTCCCGCGTCGCGCAGCTCGTGAAACGACGAGTGCCCGTCCGTGTCCTGCTTTCCCAGATACGTTTTCATAAACGGCAGGCAGCGGTCGACGACCGCCTTAAAGCCGCTCGGGATCCCGAAAAAATAAAGCGGAAAGCTCTCGACCAGAACGTCCGCCGCCGCGATTTTTTTGTAAAGCTCCCGCATATCGTCGTTTATTACGCAGTTCCCCGGCGTTTTCGTCCAGCACGAAAAGCACCCGAGGCACGGCTTTATGTCGAGCTTGTTTATGTGAATTGTTTCAATCTCCGCGTCGGGATTTACTCCCGAGAAGCCCTCAACGAACGCCCTCGCGAGCTGCAGCGTATTCGACCGCTCGCCGCGCGGGCTTCCGTTCAGCACAAGAATATTCATTCGTTCACCTCGGCGGCTTCCTCTGTCTCCTCGAAAAATTCCTCTTGATTTTCGGGAGCTTCTTCGTTTTCGAGCTCATTATTTTCGAGATTTTCAAACGCCTCGCGAGGCGCGCAGACGCTGTAATAATATCGCTCGCCGCAAGCCGTGATTATTCCGTCGCGGTAAAACTCGCTCTGTATTTTCGCGGTTTTCAGATTATCGAAAATATCCGAGCCTATGCGCTTCGTGTAGGATTCCCGCCGCGTCCACGCGGTGTAGAACTCGCGGCTTTTGCGGATATACTCGTCCATATCGCGGTTGTAGCCGATAAGCGGGATCGGGTGGTTCGGGGAAAGCGGCGCGGTGAATTTTTCAAGCTCCGCGGCGGTCATAAACGTCCGAGCGAGCTCCGTCATTTTTTCGAGAGAATACGGTCTCTCTCGCTGAACGTCGATACCCACGTTCGCTCCCTCGCCTATCGCGAGAACGCACATCGCGCAGCCCTCGCTGTGTGACACGCTGAAATCAAGATCGCGGCGGTTGGTGCGCGGTCTGCCGTTTTTTTCGAGAGTAATCGCGAGCTCCGCGCGGTTGATTTTGTGCTTTTGAAGCAGACTGTCGAGCAGCAAAAAACCGCACGCCGAATCGGCAAACGCCTTGCCGCGCTTGCTCAGAATATCGTCAAAATAAGGTCCGCAGAGCTCCGAATAAAGCCCGCGAAGCCCCTCAATACGGTTTCGCAAACCGCCCGCAGTCACAATGGACGCGCTGAAATCTACTATCATAATTTTCTCCCAAAACCGCCGGTTATCCGTAGACAGCCGTTTTCTCGATCGCGGTAAACAGCATACTTCCCTTAGCCTTTGTCTGCCCGTCGACGGATATCTCCGCCGAGAACTCATACGCCGCGGCGCTTGACATCGTGCACTTTACGCTTATCGTCAGCGTGTCGCCGGGGATAACGGGCTTTAAGAACTTGAAGTCCTTGACCTTTAACAGCACGTACAGCTTCTCATCCGCCGCCGCGTCCTCCGGGGCGATGACAAGGCTGCACAGCTGCGCCGCCGATTCTATCAGCAGCACGCCCGGCATTATCGGCGTTTCGGGGAAGTGCCCAACGAAATACGGCTCGTTTACCGACACGTTTTTTATCCCGACCGCCGAGACGTTCGGTTCTAATTCGAGAACGCGCTCTATCATCTGGAACGGCGGGCGCTGCTTTATGCGCTTGTTGATTTCCAACAAATTCATCATAGCGAAAGCCCTCCGTCAAGCACTACGACCTGCCCCGTTACGTAATCAAACGCGGGTGAGCAAAGCGACGCCACTACCTCCGCGACGTCCCGCGCCGTGCCGAAATGTCCCATAGGTATCTGCTTGATGTACGCCTCTTTTTTGTCCTCCGGGATAGCGTCGATCATTTCCGTTTCGATAAAGCCCGGCGCTACCGCGTTTACGGTTATCCCGCGCGGCGCGAGTTCCTTGGCGAGCGTCGCCGTCATAGAATTCACCGCGCCCTTTGTCGCCGAATAAACGCCCTGCCCCTCAACGGCGAGAATGGAGCTCACCGAAGAAATATTGATGATTTTCCCGCCCTTTTTTATCATTTTAAGTGCCGCCTGCTGCGCGCAATGGAAGTAGCCCTTGATGTTTATATCAAGCGACCGCGACAGGCTGTCCTCGTTTATCATCAGCAAAAACGCGTCGTCGACAACGCCCGCGTTATTCACGAGAACGTCAAATTGCCCGAACTCTTTCTGAATTTCGCGGAACATTCCCTGCACGGCTTTAAGATCAGCCGTGTCCGCCTTGAACGCCGCCGCCTTTCGCCCGAGCTTCTCTATCTCCGCGACGACCTCCGCAGCCTTCGCCTCGTTGGAATTATAATTCACGGCAACGTCGTAGCCGACCTCGGCGAGTTTAAGAGCACACGCTCTGCCTATACCCCTTGAAGCCCCTGTTACCAATGCAACCATAACGTCACCTCAATCTACTTTCTTCAGGACTACAGCCGAATACTGCCCGCCGACGCCGAACGACGTCACAAGCGCGTACTTTCCGCTTGCCGCGGGTTTGGACAGTAATCTTGCCCAATTCGCCGCCGCTGCCGCAGCACCGGCGGCGCGCGCTTCAACAGAAAAGTCGTCGCGCTCGGCTTTAATTTCCTGAACGACTTTTCCGCCGAACAGCTCTCCGTAAATCTTATCCTGTATTTCGTCAACGGCAGGTGTTCCGTTCTTAAATCCGCAAAGTATGTCAATATCATCGGGCTTTATGCCGGCGTTTTCGCACGCCTTGAGTATCGCCTCTTTAAGCGCGTCTTCCGAGCCCTTCAGCTTGCCGAACTCCACGCTCTTGTGAGCCGAAGCCCAGCCGACTAATTCCGCGTACTTCTTCGCGCCGCGCTTGTTCGCGCTCGTTTCGCTCTCCAGAACTATTGAGACAGAGCCCTCGCCGAGCTTGCCGCTTTCGAGAAGCCCGAGCGTGTCATACAGATAACCCGTGACCTCGGTGTTTTCGTCCGTGCCCGTCGCGATCATAATGCTCTCGTCGCCGTTTCTGATCACGTCCGCGGCGTAGCAGAGGCTCTGCAAGCCCGCTTGTATCGAGTTCGCGTTCGTGACGTTATAGCCCTTTATTCCCGCGAAGATGCTGAAATATCCGCCCGCGGCGTTGTAAACCGTGTTCGGGAACGAGAACGCCGAACCCGCCGCCGTGCCGCTTTCGCAGACGGTTTTCTGGAAGTTGTAAACCTCGGTGAGCGGCCCGTCAGCCGTGCCGACAACAATTCCGATGTCCGTTTCGTTCTCCTCGGAAATCGTGATATCCGCGTCCTTAAGCGCTCTCATTCCGCTTATCAGCTGGAGCTGCGAGAACCTGTCGAGCTTGCGGTAGAACGCCATCTTGATGCCGTGCTCCTTATAATCGTCGCCGCTGATCTCGACGGTCGGCTTGCCGATAAGCTCGCCGATGCCCGTTACAAAAATGCGCTCGTTGTTCGTGCGGTCGGGAATGTCGCGCGGCTCCTTCGCGAACACGATAGAAGCGTTGTTCCCGCCGAACGCGAACGAATTGCTTGCCGCGAATTTTATATCCTTAACGCGTTTGGAATTCGGCACAAAATCGATATTGCCCGCCTTTTCTTTCAGCGCTTGGAGATTTTCGTCCGTATAGCCGATAGTCGGCGGCACAACTCCCTCGCAAACCGCCTTGACGGTAAACACCGCTTCGATAGAGCCCGCGGCGCCCAGGCAATGCCCCGTCATCGATTTCGTGGAGCTTACCGAGAGGTGATCGTTCTCATCGAACAGCGTGTGCAGCGACAGGAATTCCGCCTCGTCGTTTTTCGCCGTGCCCGTGCCGTGGGCGTTTATATAGTCAATATCGTTCGCCGAAAGCCCCGAATTCTCGATAGCTCTTGTGATAGCGAGCATCTGCCCCTGACCGTCGGGGCGCGGGGCTGTGATGTGGTGCGCGTCGGACGACACGCCGCTGCCCAGAACCTCGCAATATATCTTCGCGCCGCGCGCTTTCGCGTGCTCGTAGCTCTCGATTATCAGAATACCCGCGCCCTCGCCGAGCGTAATTCCGCTGGAGCGGTTGAACGGCGAGCAAGCGTTTTCGTCCAGCGCGTGCAGCGCGTGGAAGCCCGCGAACGCCAGCGACGAGAAGCTGTCCGAGCCGCCCGCGACAAACGCGTCAGCCTTGCCTGAACGGATAAGATCCGCCGCGTAGCCGAGCGAGATAGTCCCCGCCGCGCACGCGTTCACGATGTTCGCGGTCGTGCCGTTTAATCCGAAATGATACGCGACGTTATTCGCGAGCGCCGCCGCGGGCATTTTCAGCACGTCCGTATTTTTTCCGCCGCCGTTTTGCTTCGCGGTGTAATATTTGTCGATAGACACCGCGCCGCCAACGCAGTTTCCGATTATAACGCCGATGCGCCCGGAGTTCTCCGGCGTGACCTCAAAGCCGCTGTCCGCGAGAGCCTCTCCCGCCGCCTTTATGCAAAGCAGCGACGAGCGGTCGTAGTCCTCGTCCGACAGCTTCTCGTTAGGCGTATCCACCTCCGCGCCGAGGTTCGCGTAGCACCCCTCGGCGTTCACGGACTTCACCGGGCGGATCCCCGAAACGCCGTTCACCGCGGCGTTCCAGCATTGCTCGGTATTTTCGCCGAGCGCACAGACAAGCCCCAAGCCCGTAACAACAACACGTTTTGACATATTTTCTCCTTACCGCCCCTTACTGATTGTTTTCCACATAGTTCGCGAGCGTCTCGACTGTTTGAAAATTCTCGCGTGCCGCGCCGGTCATCTGAACGCCGAACAGGTTGTCGATGCCTGCGATGATCTCAATACTGTCGATAGAATCCAGCCCGATGTCGTCGCCGAAAAGCTCCGACGTATACTCCAGCTCCTCGGCGGGGATCCTCAGATTTTCCACCAGCATATCCTTGATCTTTGCGCAAATTTCCTCGTGATTCATAGCAATTTCTCCTTGTAAAAAATTATTATTTTTATTCCGTTCTCCCCCTGCGGGGGAGGACGGAATTTGTTCAGAACGCTTTCGTGCGGCGTTAATCGTCATACTGCCCGCACTTGCCGTACGTTTCGCGGAGCTGCGAATACAGCTCACTCACAGCTTGCTCCGATTTCGCGGTGAGCTCTCGCGCGTACTTGCTCGGACGCATATCCTCGGGGCAGCGGCTCTCGATAGGCTCTCCGACGAGCATTTTCTGCCGCTTGCCGAACACCATGGGATAATCCCCGTAGATAGCGCACGGCACGATAGGAACGCCCATTTTCGCCGAGATAAGTGCCGCGCCCGGCTTGAAATCGTTGAGCTTTTTATTCCGCGCCAAGCCGCCCTCCGGGAAGATGAACAGCGAGAAGCCCTGCGAGATGTAATACTGCGCCGCCTCATACCAAGCGCCGTCCGCCTCGTCGAGGTTTATCGGGATACTCCGGCAAAGCGCGATGCACTTTCCCGTGCCCCTTTTCTCCAGCCAGCTTTTCTTGACAAGCACATACGGCTTGTGCCGCCACATCACCGCGGGCCCGAAAGCCCCGTCGAAGTGATGTGTGTGATTAGCGACAAACACGACCGCCCTGCCCTTGAGTCGCTTCTTCAGATCCTTGCTCGCGTACATTATTTTCGGGTGGAACAGGAAATACACCGTCCACATTATTAAAACCTGCCAGATTTTGCCAATCGGGCTTTGCTTTTTGAATTTGGTTTCGCTCACGGTAAAACCCCTTGCATAGAAGTAGTGGAAAAGCTCCATATCTTTAATTATACTCCCGGTAAAAAAATATTGCAACGGACAATATTACACAGCCTGCCCGATAAGCAACACGGTGTTGCTCAGCTGTTGCCAAACGCGAAACTTCTCTGTTATTTTCTCCGTTTTCACCAAAAATACCGCCGCCGATATTCGGCAATTATGGGCATTTAATCCGCGATTATTAACTTTTCTTAAACTATTTTTTCACATTCGCTAAAAAAATCCGAATAAAATGCTCTTTATCCCTTGACAACTCCGCTTTTTTGTAGTACAATAGAAATAAGGATTTTTAAATACGGGAAAAGCCTGTGTTTTTAGATCCGCTGACGTTGTACAATATTCGATTATATAACGTTAGGCGGCAACAGGACGTTGCCGCAGCCGCAAATAAGCGTCCGACAGGACGTCGAACGCCAAAAGCGGCAGGCGGCATAATATATGATTTACGGAGAGATCCATACTTCTTTTATTTTTGCTCTGCGCGGAATTTTTATTATTCCTGCGATTTTTATATCTCATTATAAAGACTGACCTACACCTCACCAACAGTCCCGGCTTAAAAAACGAGAAAACGTAAAACTATGGAGGAGAATGAGGGGCGGATTTGTTTGCCCCGACAAAGCGAAAATTGTATATTTATTCCGCCGAATTATTGGAGGCAGGCGGCGCGAGCGGGGCTTTTTCTCTCCGCGAAAGGATTACTTTGCGCCGTGTGCTGTAACGTCGGGTTGGTTTAGTTCAGCTCGAATCAAGATAAGGAGGGGAAAGCGACAATGGAATTGTACGTCGCACTGATCGGCATGTTCGGCACGCTGGTCATCGGCGCGGTGATCGCGGGCTTCATCTGCTTCAAGATGGGCGTAAAGCACCGCATTAAAGTTGCCGAGGCGCAGTTCGAGACCGCGGAAAAGGAATCCGCGCGCATCATTCAAGAAGCGAACGAAAAGGCCGAATCGATCAAGAAAACAAAGCTGGTAGAAGCAAAGGACGAAATTTACGCGCTCCGTCAGAAGGCGGAAAAGGAGATCCAGCGCGATAAATCCGAGTCCGAAAAGGAACTCAAGGAAAGAAGAAGCGAGCTCTCGCGCTCGGAGAGAAGAATTGCCCAGAAGGAGGAAAACCTCGACAAGAAGACTGACAAGCTCGAAAAGCTTGAGGAGGGGCTTCAGCAGAAGCACAAAAAAGCCGACGAGAAGATAGCCGAGGCTGAAAAGCTGAAGTCGGGGCAAATGGAAATTCTTGAGAAGATCTCGGGCTTTTCGCAGGAGCAGGCGAAGGAGCACCTGCTGCAAATGCTCGATTCCGAGCTTAACCACGAGAAGGCTGTCAAGATTTCCAACTATGAGCAGAGGATAAAGGACGAGTGCGACGAGAAGGCTCGCAAGCACATTTCTCTCGCGATAGCGAGACTGGCGGCGGACACCGTTTCGGAAATGGCGGTGAGCGTCGTGGCTATTCCGAACGATGATATGAAGGGACGCATAATCGGGCGCGAGGGGCGCAACATCCGCGCTCTCGAAACGCTGACGGGCGTTGACCTTATCATTGACGACACGCCCGAGGCTATCACGGTTTCGTGCTTTGATCACGTGCGCCGCGAGATCGCGAGAATTGCTCTCGAAAAGCTGATACAGGACGGGCGAATTCACCCGGCGCGTATTGAGGAGACGGTAGAGAAGGCGCGTAAGGAGGTCGAACTGCGCATTAAGCAGGAGGGCGAGCGCGCCGTTATGGAGACGAACGTAAACGGTCTCAATCACGAGCTTGTGCGCCTTATCGGGCGGCTGAAGTACCGCACATCGTTCCGTCAGAACGTGCTCAACCACTCCATCGAGGTGGCGCATCTTGCGGGGATCATGGCAAGCGAGCTTGGCGTTGACGCCGCTCTGGCAAGACGCGCGGGGCTTCTGCACGATATAGGCAAGGCGCTCGACCACGAGATCGAGGGCACGCACGTTCAGATAGGCGTGGACGTGTGCAAGAAATACAAGGAAAGCCCGGAGGTTATCCACGCGATAGAGGCGCACCACGGCGACGTTGAGTGCCGCACGGTGATAGCGTGCCTTGTCCAGGCGGCGGACGCTATAAGCGCGGCAAGACCCGCGGCGAGAAGCGAGAACTACGAAAACTACATCAAGCGTCTCGAAAAGCTGGAGGAGATTTGCAATTCCTACGGCGGCGTAGACAAGTCGTTCGCTATTCAGGCGGGGCGCGAGGTTCGCATTATGGTTAAGCCCGAGCAGGTAAACGACGACGACATGAAGGTGCTCGCAAGAGACATAGCAAAGCGCATCGAGGAAGAAATGGAGTACCCGGGACAGATAAAGGTCAACATGATCCGCGAGAGCAGAGCTATTGATTACGCCAAGTAGAAGTAAGAAGTTAGAGGTAAGAAGTAAGAGTGCTCACTCTTACCTCTTACCTCTTATTTCTAACCTCTAACATCTTTCTTACTTCTTGCCTTTAACCACTTGCGTCTATTCATTACCATCTGCTTTCAGAAACCCAGTAAAGGAGTCAGAGTATGATTACTTTCGACAAAACTAAATGTGTTGCATGCAACAACTGCGTGCGCGTCTGCCCGTCTATTGGGGCAAACAATGTCGAGCACGACGAGGAGGGCAAGGTCGTCTTTAACATCAACGGTGACAAATGCATACGCTGCGGCGCGTGCGTTAAGGTCTGCTCGCACAACGCCCGCGGCTACACCGACGACACGGACAAGTTCTGGGCGGATCTCAAAAGCGGCGTGAAGATGGTAGGCATCTGCGCGCCCGCCGTGAAGGTCTCGTTTGACGGCTGCTGGAGAAACGTGCTGGATATCCTGAAGAAAAACGGCGTGGACAAGATCTACGACGTGTCGTTCGGCGCGGACATCTGCACGTGGGGGCACATTCGCTATATGGAGAAAAACCCCAAGTCAAAGCTGATCTCGTCGCCGTGCCCCGCGATCGTGAATTACATAAAGAAATTCTGCCACGAGGCGCTGAAAAGCCTGTCGCCCGTGTATTCTCCGATGCTCTGCACGGCGGTTTATCTGAAGAAATATCTCGGCGAGGACGCGAAGATCGTCGCGCTGTCGCCGTGTATCGCGAAGTCGGACGAGTTCCGCGAGACGGGGCTTGTCGATTATAACGTGACGTTCGCGCGGCTCGGCGAGCTGCTCAAAGCGAACGGCACGGATTTCGAGAGTCTCCGCAAGGTTCGCTCGAACTTCGAGTTTGCGGGCGCGGGCGGAATTATGGGCGCGATATATCCGAGACCGGGCGGGCTTAAGGCGTGTCTTGAGCTCGAAAACCCGAACATTGCCGTGATAAACTCCGAGGGCACGGACGTGGTTTACAAGAACCTTGATATGTACGCGACCGTCGGCGCGCGCGATCTGCCGGACGTTTTCGACGTGCTGTCCTGCGGCAACGGCTGCGGCTCGGGGCCCGCTATCGGCGAGGAGATGTCGATTTACCGCATGAGCGGCATTATGAACGGCATTGAGAAATACAACCGCAACAACCGCGTGAAGTTCGACCGAAAGCACCGCGACAAGCAGTTTCTGGAGTTCGACAGGAAGCTCCGCTATGAGGACTTTCTGAGGACTATCCCGCCGGAGGATATCGAGCAGATAGACGTTTCGGAGCAGCAGATCGACGATATGCTGACGCGAATGAACAAGCACACCGAAACGGAGCGCAATTACAACTGCCACGCGTGCGGCTTCGCTACGTGCCGCGAAATGGCGAGGGCGATCATTATGGGCGTGTCGAGCGTCACGAGCTGCGCGCAGTATATGCAGCACGAGGCGGACGAGCGCAGCCGGCACATTGTTGAAACTAACGCCGCTATCGGCGAGGTCACGAACGAGCTCAATAAAGTCGTTTCGCAGCTTACGGAAAACATCGGCAGCGTTACCGACGCGCTTGGCGGCATAACCGAGCTCAACAACACGAACCACTCTCAGATAATGGGGCTTTCGGATATTCTCGACGAGCTGAACGTACTTTCGGGCGAGATAAACACCGCAATGGACTCGATAAACGAGAGCATTTCGAGCTTCGGCGAGACAACGCGCGGCATTGATGAAATTTCCCGCCAGATCAACATTCTGTCGATAAACGCGAGCATCGAGGCGGCAAGAGCGGGCGAAGCGGGCTTGGGCTTCGCGGTCGTAGCTCAGGAGGTCGGCAAGCTCGCGGGGAGCTCGCAGGCGGCGGTAAAGGAGGCCGAGGGCGGCAACGCGAAGGTCTTCGAGGACATAGGCAGCGTCAACAGGATACTGAAAACCGTCAACCAGAAAATGGCAGAGATCCGCGAGAAGATGAACGACGTGCGCGACAATATCTCGACAACACTAAGCAAGGGCAGCGACATCAGCGGCGCAATGGCGGAGGTCTCCGACATCAACAGGCACGTAGAAGGACTTGTTACAAAGGCGGAGAGTTTGCTTGATTAAGGAAGGAACTTTATGCGATTTCAGTGCAGATGCGGTCATTCTATGTGGAACGGGCAAACTCCGAATGATATTGAGTTTTGGGTCTATTCGGACAAGCGTATGTGTGATGAGATTCTTGACAATGATACAATAGATACGGTTAAGCTTGCGGGTATGTATAACTATAATGTTTGGTGTTGCCCGAATTGCAGGAGGCTATACGTATTTGAAAAGGGAAATACCAAGGTTTTAAACTGTTATAAGCTAGAGGACGAGTAATGCTTTGGAATCCATGGCACGGCTGTCATAGATGCAGTCCGGGCTGTAAGAATTGTTATGTGTATCATCTCGACGCGCTCCGCGACAGGGACGCGAGCGTCGTGAAGCGCAACAAGACGGGCTTCAGCGCGCCCGTTAAGCGCGACCGCCGCGGCAATTACAAGCTCCCGTCCGGGACGGTGCAGGGCACGTGCTTCACGTCGGATTTCTTCATTGAGGAAGCGGACGAGTGGCGCGGCGAGGCTTGGGATATGATACGCGAGCGCAGCGACGTTACGTTCCTTATTCCCACGAAGCGCATTTCGCGGTTTTCGGAGTGCGTCCCGGAGGACTGGGGCGACGGCTGGGATAATGTAGTGATCGCGGTTTCCTGCGAAAACCAAGCGCTCGCGGACGAGCGAATTCCGCTGCTGCTAAACGTGAAGATCGCGCATCGGCTCGTTTTTGTCGCGCCGATTTTAGAGTACGTCGACCTCACCCGCTATCTTGAAAGCGGGCTTATCGAGCAGGTCTCGGTCGGCGGGGAGAGCTACGCGAACGCTCGGACGTGCGACTTCGACTGGGTGACGCGGATTTTTCTCGACTGCAAAAAGCACAACGTGAGGTTTGAGTTCCACCAGACGGGCGCGAACTTCGTCAAGGACGGCAGACGCTATCGCATAAAGCACTGCGACGAACATTCGCAGGCGAGAAAGGGCGAGCAATTTTTGCGTGAGCTTTATAAGGACAAATAAACCGCCGCTTTGATTTCAGCGGCGGTTTATTACTTTACAAAATTGACGATCATTATCCCCGCGCCGAGCACGGCGAGGACGATCCCGACGGCGCGGTTGAGCGTTTTCGGGGAGGCTTTGTTCGCGAAGAGCGCGGCTATTCTCGCCCATAAAAGCGTACTTAATACGCAGTACACAAGGCAGAGCATATCCGGCATACCGTCCAGCGCGAAGTGGCTTACAGCGCCTGTCAGCGCCGTAAACGTCATAATAAACACCGAAGTGCCGACAGCGGTTTTGAGCTCGTAGCCAAGCACGCTCGTGAGGATCAAAAGCATCATCATTCCGCCGCCCGCGCCGACAAATCCGCAGATAAGCCCGATGAACGTTCCGCAGATGATCGATTGGATCACGCGCTTTTTCAGCGGCACTTCCTCGCGCTTTTCCTTGGTCGTCATCACGGGCTTTACTATGAATTTTATTCCCAGCAAAAACGTCATCACAACGGAAAACCCGCCCATTGTTTTGTTTGGAACAAGCGTCGCGAGCCAGCTCCCGACAAGCGTGAAAACCAGCACGGCGCTCATCATCACAAGCCCGTTTTTTACGTCAAGATTTTTGTTGCGCCCGTAGGTATACGCGCTCACCGCGCTTGCGAGCACGTCGCTCGCGAGGGCTATTCCTACCGCCTCATACGCGGGCATATCAAGGAACGTGATAAGCATCGGCGAGATCACAGCCGCCGCGCTCATTCCCGCGAAGCCCGTGCCGAGCCCCGCGCCTATTCCCGCGATAAAGCATATTATAAACGTGAACATTCTATCACCCGAATCGTTTCGATTTTTATAATTATAACACAAATGAGCAAAAAAGTCAACTTGATTTTTTTGCGGAAATATAGTATAATTAAGAGTATAAAAATAACCGTACAAAGGAGAAGAATTATGGGCAACTGGAGTTATCAGGTTTTGTGCGATGACGACGCTATGGAAACATATAAGGAGCTTTCCGTAAGCCTTGACCTCGCAAAGGATATTGAAGCAAAGCTCGACAAGGTGACGCCGTATTCCGACTACCGCACGAGTGTGGAGGGGCTGGTCGCGGCGGCGCTGGTGGCGTATTCGGAGTCGGACGTAAGCGCGTATAATCTGCTGGATCTCGACCTTGACGATCCCGAGGACAAGGCAAAATTCGAGCGGGAATACAAGCCGTTTCTGAACGAGGTGTATCATACGGATCTGTCGGGGCTGATGGATAAAGCCGCAAAGGTGCTGAATAAGCTCCCGAACACCGAGCTCGGCGGGTGGTGGTACGAGGAGGAGCAGTCGCTCGAGTGGATAGAGAACATCGGCGCAATGCAGCGGGAACTGAAGATCGCCAAGCTGTCGAGGAAGCTGGAAAAGCGCAGAGAACGCGCGGGGATCTACAGCTACGAGCCCCTTTGCAGCAAGGACGCTAAAAAGACGTTCGTGAAGCTCTCCAAGAGCGAGGATCTCGCGGGAGACATCGAAGCGCTTCTCAACAGCGTAAACAAGACCGCCGATTATCACGTCTGCACCGCGGGGTTTGCCGCGGCGGCGCTTGTGGCGTATGCCGAGTGCGAGAAGATTAACTATTATCATCTTCTCGATTTCGATCTCGACGTTCCCGAGGACAAGGAGAAGTTCGAGACGGAATACGATCCGTTTCTCGACGAGGTGTACGCTGCCGATCTGTCGCGCTTCACGAAAAAGGCGGCGAAGGTGTTGAGGTCGCTTCCCGACACAAAGCTCGGCGAGCTCTGGAAGGCGTACGACGACGCTTATGACGACTGGACGGAGAACATCGACGAGATGCTCGAGGAGCTTTATAAACTCGACAAGAAGGGGAAGAACTAATGTTTGAGTTACATCAAGTCGGAGAAAACACATTTTATCTGCAAAGTCCCGCGAAGATCGGGATCTATCGGGCGTCGCCCACGGAGGTTTACCTAATCGACAGCGGTAACGACAAGGACGCGGGGAGGCGTATCCGCAAGGTGCTTGACGAGCAGGGCTGGACGCTCCGCGCGGTTCTGAACACGCACTCGAACTCAGACCATATCGGCGGCAACGCGTATTTGCAGTCCAACACGGGCTGCAAGATTTTCGCGGGCGGCATTGAGAGAGCCTTCACCGAGCGGACGATTTTAGAGCCAGCGTTCCTCTACGGCGGCTTTCCGTGCCGCGAGCTGAGGCACAAGTTCCTTGTCGCGCAGGAGAGTGAGGCGCTGGATTTCTCCGACGAGGCTTTTCCAAGGGAGATAGAAATTGTCCCATTACCGGGACACTTTTTCGATATGGTGGGCTTCCGCACGCCCGACGACGTGGTGTTCCTCGCGGACTGTCTCTCCGGCAAGCCGACGCTGGAGAAGTACGGCATAACGTTCATTTACGACGTCGCGGAGTATCTTAAAACGCTTGAGAAGGTCAAGCAAATGCAGGCGAAAATGTTCGTGCCCTCGCACGCCGATGCGACGGAAAGCATCGCGGAGCTCGCCGAGTTCAACATCAACAAGGTTCACGAGATCGCCGAAAAGATACTTGAAATTTGCGCCGAGCCGATGTCCTTTGAGGCGATACTCCAACGCCTCTTTGAGGAATACGAGCTGAAAATGACGTTCGAGCAGCACGCCCTCGTCGGAAGCACGGTGCGCTCGTACCTCTCGTGGCTTTATGATAACGACAGGCTCACCGCGGATTTTGAGCAGAACATCTTGCGGTGGCGGAGAACTTGACGAAAACCGGAATATCTGACGATAACCAGAATATCTGACGATATTCTACAAGAAAAATCATTCCCGATGTGATAAAATAAACAAGGGCTATAAAATGAAAAAGGAAGTTCGGACGGTTTGCTTTGATGAGTTCCTGGAGATCGAGACCGTGCGGTTTGAGGGCATATCTCAGCCGTTTCCAAATCATTTCCACGACTATTATGTGATAGGGCTTGTTCTTCGCGGAACACGCGAGCTGCTCTGCAAAAACCGTTCGCGGATAATAAGCGGCGGCGACGTTCTGCTGCTTGAGCCCGCGGACAGCCACGGGTGCGCCGACGTCGGAGAGAGCGCGTTTGATTACGTTTCGCTGAATATTTCCGAAAGCGTTATGCGAAGGCTTGCAGAGGAGATCACAAACGAGAACGCGCCGCCGCTTTTTTCCGAGAACGTTGTGAAGTGCCACGGGACGGCGGAGCTTATCGAAAAGCTCCACCGACTGATTTTTGATGAAGCCGCAGAACTCGAAAGGGAAGAAACGTTGCTGCTGCTTATGTCAAATATCCTTGAAAACTACGGCACGCCTTTTTTGAGGACGGTCGCGCCGCCGTCAAGGGAAGCGGCGGAGGTCGCGCGGGTGTGCGAGTTTATCGACGCGCACTACGCGGAGCGTCTGCGGCTCGATGAGCTTTGCCGCGCCGCGCATATGAGCAAGTCCACGCTGCTGCGCTCGTTCGTAAAGGTTCGCGGAATAACGCCCTACCGCTATTTGCAGTCGGTGCGGATAAACCGTGCGAAGGAGCTGCTCGAGCAGGGCGAACAGCCCGTCGATGCGGCAATGCTAACGGGGTTTGCGGATCAGAGCCATTTCTCGAACGCTTTTCACACGTTTTTCGGAATATCGCCCGCCGCTTTTTGCAGCCAACGTCGTGTTGGCTGCTCTGATGCGGCGTCCGTGACATCCGTGTCGCCCGCCGCTTACGGAAAAATTTTTGACGATCACGGAGGGGATAAACTTGAACGAAAAGTGTGTGATGATAATTGACGAAGCCCTGCCGTCCGGAGAGGCGGCGAACACCGCGGCAGTCCTTGGAATAACGCTCGGCGGGAAGGTGCCGGGCGTGATAGGCGCGGAGGTCGGCGACGGCGCGGGAAACTCCCACGCCGGAGTGATAAGAATACCCGTGCCGATACTCAAAGCAAGCCGCGATGAGATCGGAAAGCTCCGCCTGCGTTTGTATAAGGAGTTTGCCGACCTCACTGCCATTGACTTCACCGACCTCGCTCAAAGCTGCCGAAGCTATGACGAGTTTATCGACAAGATGTCCTACACCTCGGAGCTCAGCTACATAGGGCTTGCGTTATACGGCGACAAGCAGAAGATAAGCAAGCTCACCGGAAATCTCCCGCTTTTGAGATAAAATCAAGCCCGCCGAGAGGTGGGCTTAATTTTATAGCAAAGTTCTATTAAATCACTCTGCCGGAATTTCGGCAGGGATTTTTTAACTTACGACTTCCATTTCAATTATCCGTCGGTTCATCTCAATAGTCGGCACAAGCCTGCCCATATCGTCGAACTCCCCGCGGATCGTCACGCCCATAACATTTCCCTTGGATCCCGAGAAGTTCAGCAGGTTTTCCGAGCCCACGTCGAACGTGTACGCCAGCGTCAGCTCGGCGGGGATCCCCTCCTTGCCCGTGAATACAATTCGGAAGCTGTCGCAGTCCTTGAACGCGAACGCCGCCTCTTGGTCGCTTACGAGAATGGGGTCGATGACTTTCTTGCGCTCAACAAACTCCGCGATGATCTCGTCGGACATATCCTCGGGGTAAATGTTCTGCGCCGCGAGAATTTTCCCGTCCGCGACCCCGACCGCCAGCGTGAGGTTTTTGTAGATATATTCCGTGTCGCCCTTTTCCGCGGGCTCGCCGTTATCCATAATTCCGTTATAGACGCTTCCCGTCAGGACGTAGGTGTTCGCGCTTTCCTGCGTCAGCGTATACGTAAACACGGGTGCGTAAACGACGGTCTGATACTGCGAGAGAATTTCCGCCATTTCCTCGGCGGTGATGTTTCCCTCGGAGTTGGCGTTCATCTTGTCGATTATCTGCGTCAGCGTGGAATTCGCGTCGACGTCGTAGGTGTACACCCTCGTCGTGTAAAGCTGGTTTCCGCTTTTTGAGGGAATATCCCCGCACAGCACAAGATCGTGCGACTGCAGCACAAACAGCACGAACACCGCCGCGATAGCCGCCACAAGCGCCGCGATTATAATACCGATAACAACTTTCATAATAACTCCCTTTGTGCGTTACACACAATATAAATTCGTGTCCCAATCCGGGATATACGGATGATGCCGCAGGTAGAACTTGTATTTCTTGTTGATTTCCGCGATCAGAAGCGGCAGACGGAACATATCCTCGTTGCGGTGATACACCGCGATGTTCAGCTTCGGTCTGTACGCGGTGATCGTTTCCCTTGCGCCCTTGATCGCGTTTTCCTCTGCGCCCTCAACGTCCATTTTGATATACGTTGCGGGCTCGCCCCGAAGCATTGTGTCCGTTTTCATCATCTTGATGTCGCGGTAGCGTGCCGCTCGTCCGTGATTGCCCGCGCTTGCCGCGCTGCTGCTTCTGCCCGCGCGCATATTGAACGTGATCGTCGTGTCCTCGTCCCAAGCGCCGACGTTGTACGCCTCAAGCAGCGCCGAGCCTATCATATACAGCCTGCGCTTCAGCTTGCGGTAATTCCTGTTGTCGGGCTCCATTGCGTACAGCTTTTTGAACTGCATTGACGTGCCGTTCAGGAATTCCACGAGCGTGTCGCCGTCATACGCGCCGAGGTCGACGACGATCTCCTCCGTGCCGATGTTCAGCAGGTCAAATTTCTCCTCCGCGGGAGTTTCGCACTCTCTGAGATACTTTATATCGCCGCTTAATTTATAGCGTACAACGCACTCAAAAACCCTCCGCGACTGCTCGTCGGCGAGCATTTTGTACACCTTTTCGAGCTCCGCCTTGTTCGCCCTCGCGTACTCCAGATCGAAAAGCCCGTCGCCGACAACGGGAACGTTCGGCGCGTAGAGCTCGTGCGTTTCGGCGATTTTGCAGATATGCTCCGCGACCTCGGGAATTTGAGTTCCGAAGCAGACCAGGATCACAAACCCGTCGCCGTGCTCCGCCTCGATCTCCGAGAGCCTTTTAACGCGATAGCCGAGGAAGCTCTGCCCGCGGACAAAATCGTCGGACGCCATCACGTCCGAGACGGCAGCGCCGCGCTCATCGAGGACGGCTTTGATTTTCTCCGCGCCGTCGCCCATTCCGTAGAGCACGATCTTCTTCCCGCAGCCCTGTAAATACTCCCACAAATCGGTTGTAATATCATCAAGAAAAAACGCCATTTAATATTTCTCCAATTATCAGCTCGGTTGATTGAATGATTTCTTTTTTCCGTTTCCCCCGCCTCAGGCGGGGGAAAGTTATCGGCTTTTATTTTCCTCGCCTCCGGCGGGGAAAACGATCAGTGCTTGCTTAGCTGAGTTCCAGCTCGCCGATTTCCCACAGCGCAGCCGTCAGCTTGTCGCCCGTTTCGGGGAGGCTCAAATTGTAAGCCGCGGCAAGCGTCTCAAACCGCTCCCAATTTCCCGCCGCGAACGCCAGCGCTATTTCCAGCACGTCGCTGTAAACGCCGCCGCGCCGCAGAAGCCCGCGCTTTATATCCGCCGAAAGCGGGAACTCGTCAAGCTGCGTCTCCAGCGACTTCTCCCCGCTGAACACGAGCATTGACAGCAAGCCCATAAGATAGAACGTGTCGCCCTTGTCCTCAACGTCCGGGATAAGCTCGGCGAGCCGGCGGCAGAACTTCGCCAGCAGCAGCGCGAGCTTTATCGTCTCGGTGTTGTCGTTCTGCGTGAGCTTCTGCATACCCATCAGATATACCCACTCGCGCAGATAATCGAGCCCCAGGATCAAGATCGCCTGGTTTATCGACGAAACGGAATTCGACACGCCGAAATACACGGAGTTTATCAGCTTCAAAATCTTCTGGCACATTGCCGTGTCGCGGGACATTACTTCTACAATACTGCGTATCTCGGGCTCGGGGTCTGCCATTAGCCGCATGATCTCAACCAAATTCACGGGAAGCGGCTGCACTTCGCGCTTGCTACCCTCGCCGAACCTCGCGAAGAAGAACCCCTGCACATAGCTTGCCCCAAGGCTTTTCGCCCGCTCCGCCTGCTCCGCGGTTTCGGCGTTCCTTGCGAGTATCTGCTTGCCGAGCGCCGCGCACTTTTTCGCGACCTCGGCGAAGCGCTCCGCGTTTACATCGACAACGGCGATATCGCAGAGCTTCAGCAGCTCGTTATCGTCAAGCTCATCAAGGTCCTCAATATCTTCCAAAGCGATAAGATACCCGCCCGACTTCATTATGCCGAGCTGGTTGATTATCTCGATATGCGACGGCATATTCGCGCTGACAAGCGCGACGAGCGTCTCCGAGGACATTTTCCGCGGCACGCCGTGCAATATCATATCGAAATCGAAAAACACAAACGCCCGCGCCGACCCGACGATGCTTTCGGGGTCTGCCTCCAGCAGCGCCTTGCCCGTGCCCGCATCATTCTCGCGATAGGGCATCACATACCCGAAAAGCGCTCCGTTTCGGTCGAAAACAGGGTGTCTTGTAATATAAACGTCCATTGTCCATGCCTCCGCAATGTTGCAATGTTATACATATTTATTATACAACATCGCGAGATTTTTTTCAAGTATTCATTCAAACGATTATTTTTTTCGGGAGTTTTTTGTGAATTATCAACAAATTCGGCTTGGAGATTTTGTGTTGTTGGAAGTGAGAAAAAATAAAGTTTTTTTGCCGCGATCGAACAACAAAATACCCCGCCTTTCGGCGGGGGGAAAACGCTCAACTATTTCAAGCCGTATTTTTTATAAAACCTGTCAACGTCCGTCTCCGACTCCACGAGCTCCGCATACGCCAATTTGTTTTCGGTGCGGTCGAAGAAGCCGATAAGCGTTTCGCCGGTGCAGACCGAGCTCTCTATTCTGATGTCGCGCTCCGTAAAGCCCTCCGGCAGAGATTGCGCCATAAGCGTCGGGGCTATCTTCTTCAGCTTTTTTGACCACGCCATTCTGACCCTCCCGCTTGTGACCCGTATGCTCGTCGGAAGCTTTCTGATCTGCTGAACCGCCGAGGTTATTTCGTCCACCGTCTTGAACAGGCTGTTTACAAGGAAGTTCTCGCGGCGCTGCGAGCGCCCGCTCATGCACTTCTCGCGGACGGCGAAGTAGCGGTCGTAGGCGTGGTTTATCGAGTCCTCCCACGAAACGTATACCTCGTTCATCGCGTTTTCGCCGATCTCGCGGAGCTTCGCGCGGTTGGCTATCGCGAACTCCATTGTCCTCGCGACCGCCTCAACGTCCGCCTCGGTGAGAATTCCCGTGCGCCCATCGACAATGCCCTCCGCCGCGCAGCTGTTTCTGATAAGCATTGAAGCCACTCCGCAAGCTGCCGCCTCGCGAACCACAATGCCGTTTGTGTCGTATTCCGACGGGAACAGGAAAAGCTCCCCCGCCGTGTAGTGAACGCGCAGATCCTCTCTGTCGGAGACCGCGCCCGTGAAAATGCACCTGTCCGTAAGCCCCAGCTCCTCGGCGTAGTCCTCGATCTCTTTTCTGTCAAGTCCGTCGCCGACGAACATCATGTTGAATTTCTGCCCTTTAGCCGCGAGCTTCCTCAGCGCGTCTAAGATTAGCCGAATTCCCTTGTACCAGACCAAGCGCCCGACGAACAGAAACAGCGTTGTATCATCGGGAACGCCGTAGTAGTGCCGCAGCTCCCGCGCGTCGTCCGCGTCGGCTCTGCCGCGCGGGAAATCCACGCCGTTTTCCATAACGACGTAATCCCCCTCATAGCCGAGGCTTCGGAGATTTTCCCCCGCGCCGCGGCTTACCGTCCAGACCTCGTCGCACGCCGAGATATTTTCCGCGACGATCTTTATCACCTGATTGGCAAGCGCCTCGTTTTTGATGTCGCGCCTTATGTCAATATCGAACTTCGTGTGATACGTCATAACTATCGGGATATTCGTTTTTTCGCGGAGCACCCGCGCCATCATTGTCGAGGCGAACGGGCAGTGCGAGTGGATTATGTCAAACTCGTCCATAACGAGCTTGTCCAGCGCACTTGAGGAAAACGGATAGCCCATACGATACCCGCAGAGCTTGACGGTTATCGGCATAGAGCGATACCGCACGACCTCAAAGCCGTAATCGTCCTTTGCGCCCGGATAAAGCGGCGTGACTACCGTCGCCCGCCCGAAGCTCTCGTTTATGATATTCGCGTAGTTTATCACGGCGTTCGCCACGCCGTCGATGATCGGCGGGAACGAATCGTTCATAAGGCAGATATTCAGCTTTTCCGATCCCAGAATTACCACGCCCTTTCGGAGATTTTGTAAAAATTTTGCGATAACTTAAAACGTTGTTTTGCGAAAGCAAAAAATCCTATTTTACGGTCTTTTATTATTATACCTTATTTTCCCACTAAAATCAAGCACATTTTTCAAATTACGGGAAAAAATTATTCTCCCCTTGACAAATGTACGAAATCGTACTATAATATAAAGGTACGAAATCATACTGTTGTGTTTTGATCGGAGGGATTTATGGAAAAGGCGGCAAGGGAGCTGAGGCGATTCAATTATCTTATCGGGGAAATTGACAAGCTGTATCATAGAGCAGCTTTAAAGCTGGGGCAGTCCGACAGCGCGCTCGCGGTGCTGTACACGCTTTGCAGCGAGGGGCGGTGCGGGATAAGCGAGGTGTGCCATTTGTCGGGAATGTCGAAGCAGACCGTAAACTCCGCGCTGCGAAAGCTCGAGGCGGAGGGCGTTGTTAAGCTCGAGGCGGTCGACGGCAGGAAAAAGCAAATCTCGCTTACGGCTAAGGGCAGCCGTCTCGCGGCGAAGACCGCCGCGAGGGTCGTCGAGGCGGAGAACCGCGTGTTCGCGGGCTGGAGCGAAAGCGACCGCGCCGAATACCTGCGCCTTACGGAAAAATATCTTTGCGATTTCAAAAATGAAGTCGATAATTTGTAATTTATCGGGAGCTAATATGAACCTGGCTCTTATACACCTCTG
>JAIDPG010000062.1 GCA_029062865.1 Oscillospiraceae bacterium | reverse complement strand
CCGACAACCCGTATTTTTATGTTTACAACGCTATTTTATCGCGGAGCACGGTGTTTGAGTTCAAGCCCGTAGCTCCCGAGGAAATGGAAAAGGCGGTGCGGCGCGGCTTTGCGGAGCTCTCCAAAGAGAACGGCACGGAATACATCATCTCCGACGAGGCGGTGAATTATATCTGCCACGGCGTTGGCGGCGACGTTCGCAAGTGCCTGAATACGGTGGAACTCTGCGCGTTGTCGGCAGTCGACGGCAGGGTAGAGCTCGAAACAGCGATTGAGCTCACGCAGCGCAGCAATATGCGCTACGACCGCGACGGCGACCAGCATTACGATCTGTTATCCGCGCTCCAGAAGTCGATCCGCGGAAGCGACGAAAACGCCGCGCTGCATTACGCGGCGCGGCTAATAGACGCTGGAGATATCATTTCGCTTTCGAGGAGGCTGCTTGTGATAGCGGCGGAGGACATCGGGCTCGCGTACCCGCAGGCTATCCCGATAGTTAAAGCGTGCGTTGACAGCGCGATGCAATTGGGTCTTCCCGAGGCGCGTATTCCGCTTGGCGACGCGGTTGTGCTCCTCGCGACCTCCCCGAAATCCAACAGTGCGTACCTCGCGATGGACGCGGCGCTGGCGGACGTTCAGAACGGCGCGACAGGCGATTTCCCGCGGCATCTCCAAAACAAGCACTACGACGGCGAGGGCGCGGAAATCCGCGGGCAGCACTATCTCTACCCGCACGACTTTCCGAATCATTACGTCAAGCAGCAATACCTCCCCGACAATCTGAAAGACATGAAATATTACGAGTTCGGCGACAACAAGCTCGAACGCGCGGCGAAGGAATACTGGGACAAAATCAAAGGCGAGTGAGACTAATCAAAAACGGTTCTGATTTGCTTTTGAGAAAATTCGCTCGAATAATCCCACCTGTCGATGTGCCCGGTTTTTATAAAATAATTCAGCTCGTTATTGTGATATTCGGTATTTGCCGCGTTCACGATAATGAGCTTTATTTTCATCTTTTCGGGGATTATCGCCTTGATATAAACGCCCGCGCGCTGGTTCACCTTAATATCGTCGCGCGGCTCCGCAAGCCCCGCTAGATTCGGCGTGAGCTCGATAAACACGCCGTAGTCCTCAATCGATCGTACAATGCCCGTGACGGTCTCGCCCTGAGAAAACAGCGCGGCGTTCTGCTCCCACGTGCCGAGGAGCTCCTTGTGAGTAAGGCAGATCTTATCGTCCTCAAACGACTTTACAACGGCGAGAATGTCCTGTCCGACGGAAAAACGGTCGGCAGGGTGGGAAATTCTGGAAACGGAGATAAGATCGATTGGGATAAGCGACGGAATTCCGCAGCCGACGTCGACAAAGCACCCGAACTGCTCGAGATGCGTAACGCGTACCGGGATAATATCGCCCGGCGTGAGATTTTTTATGTAATTCTCCCTGCACTTCTCCTGCGCCATTTTTCGGGAAAGTATCGCTCGTATTATGCCGTTTTCATCGCGCTCAAAGTCCGTCACAACAAAGCACACGGGCTTGTTTACGCGGGAGATAAGCGCGATATCCTTCGTTCTCCCCTCGGAAATTCCCAAAGCGCCCTCCTCGCGCGGGATTATCCCGCGCATACAGCCGAGGTCAACAACTAAATCGTGGCTGCTGTTGCAGACAATGCACGGCGCTTCGAGGATCTTTTCGGTTTTCCGACATTCGCTAAGGCTTTGATATGACGATAAACACGCGGTGTTTTCGGGAGTCCCGAACAAAAAGCCCTCAGGCTGATACTCTTTCATTTTATACCTCCAACGGTGTTATTTTTCATTTAATTCTATGAAATTTGTGGAGGTAATATGCAAAAAAAGCGCCGCGGTTTCAAAAACCGCGGCGCTTGCTTTATTTAATTACATTGTCGATTGAATTACTCCAAGGCTGGAGGCAAGTCCGGTTACCTGCTGAATGATCTCGGTGATTTCCGAAACACTCTGGCTGATAAACTTCAAGCTCGTGTTAAGGTCGTCAACCGCCTTGTCGGTGTTGCTAACGTTCTCGGTTGTGTCGTCAACGTCAGTCATAATGCGCGCCGAGCATTCCTTGATGCCGCTGATATTCTCCAAAATGGAGTTAGTGTGCTGCTCGGCAGCCTTCAGTGTGTCGTTGGACTTTACAGCCAACATTCTGATCTCGCTTGCGACAACCGCAAAGCCCTTTCCGAACTGACCCGCGCTTGCCGCCTCGATAGAAGCGTTGATTGCGAGAATGTTCGTCTGCTCGGAAATGCCCTTGATCTTTTCAAGAATACGCTCGTACTCGGTAATGCCGATGCTTATCTGATTTACAAACTTCGCGATATCGCCCGCGCGCTCGAGAATTCCGCGGATATCGGAATCAAGAGTGCTCATATCGGTCTTAATCGTGCTGTTCTTCTCGGAGTTGTCGTCCGCCTGCTCGTGAATAATGTGCGTTTTCTCCGAAAGCTCCTGCATCGACTGATTGATGCTGCTTACAACATCGGCGAGCTTCGCGTTCTGCTGCTCGATCTGAGCGTGCATCTCGGTAAGCACGTGCTTCTCATGAACAACGCAGTTAGAGGGCGTGTTGTTTCCGTAGAAAATCGTCTTCGCCATATCAAGGCAGGTTCTGTAGCCGCACGCGTGGCAGTTGATCTTCTTATCCGCATCGGTAACCTTCCCCATCTGTCGGAAGATCTCGTTAAGCTGCTCCTCACTCGGTTCTACGTGGATGCATCTGTTCTCGTATCTTCTGAGGAAGTCGTCGAGAAGCAAGTTCTTGAAAATTCTCTTATGGAAACGTACGCTGTCGCTGACCTTAACAGCCCAGCGTCTGGCGTTTATCATAATATCGTAAGCGTTAAAGTTGTTTACGTTCTCGCGAGCGCCCGCGCCGACATTGCAGCCGAACTCGCAGTTGAGTACAT
>JAIDPG010000061.1 GCA_029062865.1 Oscillospiraceae bacterium | reverse complement strand
GTCCTCAGTCAGCTGCGGGAACGTAATTCTCAGCACTCTGCCGTCGTTTGTGGGATTTATTCCCAGATCGGACGCCTGTATCGCCTTCTCGATAGGCTTCAGCTGCGAAGCGTCATACGGCGAAACAACGAGAATTCTCGCCTCGGCAACGGAAATGCTCGCCATTTGGTTAATCGGCGTAGGTGCACCGTAATAATCAACGGTTATTTTGTCGAGCACTGTGGGGTTCGCTCTACCCGCGCGGATAGTGCCGAGCTCGCTTTCAAGCGCGTTTATGCTTTTGCCCATTCTGTCTTTTGTATTATCGATTACTTCTTTCATAGCTTTTCTCCAATTCTATCAAATATTACTTTTACGGGTTTTCACGCCGTTAATTCTTTGCTTAATCGTGAGCCCTGTGCTTCGTAACCAGCGTTCCCACCTGCTTGCCCATAACCGCGTCGTAGATATTGTCGGGGCGGCTCAAATCAAAAACGATTATCGGGATATTGTTGTCGGTGCTTATCGAAGCCGCCGTGCCGTCCATTACGCGAAGGCGTTTTACTAAAACCTCGTGGTGAGTTATCACGTCGTACTTCACCGCGTCCGAAAACTTTTTGGGGTCCTTGTCGTAGATTCCGTCAACCATCGTCGCCTTGAGGATAACGTCCGCGTTCAGCTCCGCCGCGCGGAGCGCCGCCGCGCTGTCCGTCGAGAAGAACGGGTTTCCAGTGCCGCACCCGAAAATTACGATCCTGTCCTTTTCAAGATGCCGCAGCGCCTTTCCGAGTATAAACGGCTCGGCTACCTGCTGCATTGTGATAGCCGTCTGCACCCGCACGACTGCGCCCAGATCCTCCAGAACGTCCGCAACCGCGAGAGCGTTCATCGTTGTCGCCAACATTCCGATATGGTCTCCGCGTGCGCGGTCGGTCGTTTTGTCGTTTCTTCCACGCCAGAAATTCCCGCCGCCGACGACGATGCCTATCTGCGCGCCCGCGTCCGCGGTTTTCTTGATGCTTTTGCAGATATTCTCTATAGTGGGGAAATCCAGCCCCATATCCTTGTCGCCCGCAAGCGCCTCGCCGCTAAGCTTAAGCAATACGCGTTTGTATTTTGGTTGTGCCAAGTCGCTCATAGCGTTACCTCCCAAAAATCATCTTGACTTAATTAAGGAAATGCGAATTTTTTCGCTTATCTTACCGCCTGCGGCGGGGAGATAAGCAAGCAGCTCTTTATTTCCTTAAGGTTAATAGTCAAGCACTCGAATTCTTCCGAGGATCTCAGCGCCGTCGGAAACTTTTTGACAAGCAGATAATGCGTCCTTTTCAGTCATCAAAGGAGTGATAAACGCTATCTCGTTTTCCGGTTGATTTTTTGAGGATAAATACTCAACGTCGCCGTAAACCGCCTTTACGACCGCCTTGGTAACGTCGGTATTCTTTGCTTTAAGCCTGATGTAATTAGCGCAGTTAAAGCACTCGAACGGCAGAACGAAGGACTGATCGCTGTCCGCCCATGTGAGGGAGCGGCTCGTTTCGGCGTGCTTCACCGCCGAAATAATATCCGAAACCACCGCGGAGGCTGTCGGGAGCTTACCCGCGCCCTTGCCGTAGAAAACAACGTCGCCCGTAGCATCGCCGCGCACCAAAATCGCGTTGAACACGTCGTTTACTCCTGCGAGCTGGCTCTCGTCCTTGATAACCGCCGGGAAAACTCCTATTGAGATGTTCCCGCCGTCCTCGCGGCGCGCGCAGCCGATAAGCTTTATCTTGGAGTCGCAGCTTTCCATGTATTCAACGTCCTGAAGCGTTACCCTGGTAATGCCCTCGGTGTGTACGTTTTCGGGATAAATATGCCGCCCGAACGCCAGCGACGCAAGTATGCAGATCTTTCGGCACGCGTCGATGCCCTCAACGTCGGCTGTCGGGTCGTGCTCGGCGTATCCGAGCTGCTGCGCGATCTTCAGCGCCTCGTCAAAGTCCATTCCATCGCGGATCATTTTCGTGAGAATAAAGTTCGTCGTGCCGTTAAGAATTCCCGCTATCTCGTCTATCTCGTTTGCCGATAACCAAGCGAGTAAAGGCTTGATGAGCGGAATACCCCCGCCGACGCTCGCGTCGAAGAAGAAG
>JAIDPG010000060.1 GCA_029062865.1 Oscillospiraceae bacterium | reverse complement strand
TAGTAAGATATGAGACCGTTCTTGGGAAAAATACATCATTGGATCTACGCAAAAACCGGGGCTTTTGACAATATTCTTTTCTCATTGCCCGTCGTTCTTGCCGTAATGATCATTTATTGGTTTGTGCGGTGCGCTTTACACAGGCATAGGTTCGGAGCGGAGTACAAAGAGATACGCCGCCGCTCGCTTATCAACGAAATTATCCGGCTGTTCCTTGTCGGGTGGCTCGTCGGAATCGTATGTGTGACATTAACCCCGTCGGCGTTCTGGGATATTATCTGGCGCCGTATGATCGACGGCGAAAGTATTGGCTCGGAAATTTGGCGGTTTTCTTTTGAAAAGCCAAATCTCATACCCTGTTTGGCGTACTATATCGACGAGGGACATTTGGAGTGGCTGTTCCATTCAAAAAGCGTAATCGTTGATCTTGCTGTGAATGTCGCGCTGTTCGTGCCATTGGGGCTTGCGCTTCCGTTCTTATGTAAAAAAGCCTCTTTGCTGAAAACGGCAATTTTCGGTTTCGCGTGCAGCTTTCTGATAGAGCTTATTCAATGCTTTATTGTCAATCGCGACAGCAATATTGACGATCTGCTCTGCAATACGTCAGGCACCGTCATAGGTTACTTGTTGTATTTATTGATAAAACGACTTTTCGCCGGTTTTACGGAGAAAGGGAAAACGTCGGCAAACGATTTGTGGAAAGATCACACCGACCGCGCATAAAATATAGACCGGCAGAAAAATATCGCGAAACACCGAAAAGGAGGTAATCTTATGTCGCAGGAATGGATAACGCTGAATGAAAAGCCCGCGAAAATGGGCTGGAACTTTGACTTGAAGGGCGTGAGCATCAACGCGAAAACGGGAAACCCAAATCTCCCGAGGATAGAGCTGACCCAAGAGGACATCGACAAAATCAACAGCTCCGGGCTGAAAATAGCGGAGAGCAAACCTCTGCGCGACTGCTTTGAGTGGAGCAGCCCCGACCCGGACGAGTATATCCGCAGAATGACGGATCATAACGAGCGCGAGCGTCACCTTGAAGCAAATATGCGACAGGAAGTGGAGTTCCACGGCTTCGGCGAAAACGATATAGTCAAGATTATGGCGAACGCGGGCAAGCAGATAGACCGCCTTTGGGACGTTGGCGTTATCGGCGATGAGGAATACGCCTCTATGAACACCGCGATCGAAAACCGCACGAAGGCTCTTGTCGAGAAGCTGTACAACTGCCGCGCGGCGATAGAGGAGCGCGACTACTGCGCGAAGGAGTTCAACCAAAACAATCGGCGCATTTACATAACCGAAGAGGAGCATACCGCGCGTATGTCTCAGCTCTACAACAAAAGCTCGATAAAATTCGACAATATTATGGATATGATAAACAAGCAAAGAGACGCTATGTGGAGAGACTGGCTTCCGGAGGATTGGCGGATAAAACCACAAGCTTAACCGGTTTTCTTTGCTCTCTGCCCCGCGCAGCGGGGCGGAGAGCAAAATCATTTGAAGCTGTAAGGAGAACATTATGTCCGAGGAACTGAAAATCGAGGTCGGCGAGCCTATCCCGAACACGTTCGATTATTCGCTTACGCCCACGGAGCTTGACAAAAAGCTGTCCGAAGCGATGACGAAGGTCAGGACGGGGCAAGCTGTTCCAACGAACGAATATGCGATGCTCGGCTACGCGCTTGATTATATCGACTTCGTGAGGAACAATATGAATATCACGCTGGATTTCGGCGAGGAAAATCTCGCGGATTACTGCAAAACGCTTGAGGCGCTTCAAAAGAGCTTCGCGCAGAACCCGCCGCCCGCGGACTTCTTCAACAACGTCCTCAAAAGCGCGACGGGCTTCTTCGGGATAATGGTGATAAAGAACCTCGGCGGAAACTGGGCGCAGTCCAACCTCGGAATGACTGTGATACACAACGGCACGACCGCGTTCGTTATGAACCGCGTCGGGCGTTTCCTGCAGGGCGGCGAGGACGATCCGGGTACGTTCTATAACCACCTTAAGGAAAATTGACAATATAATTAAATCCCCCGCTTGGCAGGGGATTTTTTGCAAGTTTTCAAAAAACCTCTTGCAAAATTCTCATTTATATGTTATAATATTTGGTGTGATTTGATTATTCAGTCTACGGTCAGGAGGAAACATTATGCGTTATACCGAAATGAACAAGGAACAGCTTGAAGCCGAGAAGGCTAAGCTCACTAAAAAATACGAGGAGTTCAAGGGTAAGGGCTTGAACCTTACGATGGCGCGCGGAGTGCCCGCGCCGGAGCAGCTCGATCTTTCGATAAATATGCTGCTGCACTGCCTCGACGGCGACACGAAATCCAAAAGCGGCGCGGATTGCCGCTCTTACGGCGTGCTCGACGGAATCCCCGAAGCGAAGGAGCTGTTTATGGAAATGCTCGGGGTGGGCGCGGACGAGGTGATTGTCGGCGGAAACTCCAGCTTGCAGATGATGTACGACACGATCATCAGAGCGCTCCAGCTCGGCGTTCTCGGCAGCGAAAAGCCGTGGTGCAGGTACGACAAGGTGAAGTTCCTGTGCCCCGCACCGGGCTATGATCGTCACTTCGCGATGTGCGAGGCTCTGGGAATAGAAATGATCCCCGTGGCGTACAAGCCGGACGGTCCGGACATGGACGAGGTCGAGAGGCTGGCGGCTTCGGACGAGAGCATCAAGGGCATATGGTGCGTACCGATGTATTCAAACCCGACGGGAATTACATACTCCGACGAGGTAGTCCGCCGCTTCGCTAATCTGAAGCCCGCGGCAAAGGATTTCCGCATTTTCTGGGACAACGCCTACTGCGTTCATCACCTTGTTGACAAAGAGCACGATCATTTGCTCAACATAATCGACGAGTGCAAAAAGGTGGGCAACCCGAATATGGTTTTCGAGTTCAGCTCGACGTCGAAGATCAGCTTCCCGGGCGGCGGTCTGGCGGTGATCTGCGCTTCAAAGGAGAATATCGACTTCATCAAAAAGCAGATGGCATATCAGACCATCGGCTTTGATAAGCTCAACCAGCTGCGCCACGCGAAGTATTTCCAGAATTATGAGGGGATTGTCGAGCATATGCGCCACCATGCGGCGATCATCAGACCGAAGTTCGAGGTCGTGCTCTACAAGCTCGAGCAGGAGCTCCAGCCGCTCGGCATCGCGGAATGGACAAAGCCCCGCGGCGGCTATTTCATTTCGTTCAACGGGCTTGACGGCACGGCAAAGCGCATCGTGCAGCTCGCGAAGGAAGCGGGCGTGACGATGACGGACGCGGGCGCGACGTTCCCCTACGGCAAGGATCCGCGCGACAACAACATCAGAATTGCCCCGACCTACCCGTCCGTTTCGGAGCTGCTCCAGGCGATAGATCTGTTCTGTATCTGCGTGAGACTTGCGAGCGTTGAAAAGCTTTTTAACAATTGACAATTAAGGTGTGCGCTTCGCGCGCAAATTTAAAAATCCCCCGCAAAGCGGGGGATTTGATTTCTAAATTATAAATTGCTTTTCCGCCTGAGCTCATAAAGCTCCATAATATGCTCGATGTGCTTCTGGAGAAAATTGGTGTTGAACGGCTTGGTTATCATCGCCTCAGCGCCGAGACGAAACGCCTTTATGTTCGCGGCGGTGGACGTGTCCGCGCTTATTACGAAAACGGGCACGTCGTCCATATAGCGGTTTTTGCTGAAGTATTCGAGCAGCGTAAAGCCGTCGGACTGCGGCATCATTATATCCGTCAGCACCGCGCAGATCTCGTCCTTGTGCTGCTCGTACTGCTCAATAGCCGAGGAGCCGTTCGCCGCCTCAAGTATCTCCCTGTCCGGGAAAAGCTCGCGCAGAAGCTCTCTGTTAAACTCAAAATCGTCAACGATAAGAATGGTGTTTTTCTCCATAATAGTCCTCCTAAATAAAAAGAACATCTGATGAGTATATTCTAGCACAATTCGGGGGAATTGTCAAGCGCGTTTTTCTTAAAAATATCCAAAGCCTCTCTCCCCGCCTGCGTCGGGGAGAGAGGCGGAAATATGTCAAGGCGTTTCTCAACGGAATTCTCGCCGTTCGACAAAAAACGCTTGTAATTTTCGCGGAGATGTGCTATAATAGATTAAGATTGTTTTAACGAGATTGTGGAGTAATTTATAATATGAAAAACGCAAACACCAAAACCATTGCCGAAAACCGACAGGCTCGGCACGAGTATTTTATAATCGAAAGCCACGAGGCGGGGATAGAGCTGTTCGGAACGGAGGTCAAATCCATACGAAACGGCGGCGTGAACCTCAAGGACTCGTGGATCTCAATCGACGACGGCGAGATGTTTATCCGCGGAATGCACATCGCGCCGTATGAAAAGGGCAACATCTTCAACCGCGACCCGTATCGCGTGCGGCGGCTTCTGATGCACAAAAAGGAGATTCTGAAGCTGTTCGGGCAGGTAAGGCAAGGCGGCTTTACGCTTATCCCGATCTCGATGTATTTCAAGGACAGCCGCGTGAAAATTCAGGTTGGGCTCTGCAAGGGCAAAAAGCTCCACGACAAGCGCGACGATATGGCGCGGCGCGACGCGGGGCGCGAGATAGAGCGTGCGCTTAAGGAACGCAACAAATAACGGAGATTACTTAATGAAAAAATCACTTTTAATTATACTCACCGTAACACTTATTTTTACGCTGACGGGCTGCAAGAAAAAGTCCGCTCCGGTAAATCCCGTAGTTTCGAGCTCGAAAAGCGAGACGATCTACAAGGAGCCGACAGGCGGCGGAGTTACGATAATCGACCCCGTGATGAGCGCTCCGACAGTCACGTCAACGACCTCGGAAGCCGCTTCGGATTACGAAGTTGAGGACTACTTCGGCGGCGCGAACATCGTGCGCTATCACGGCGAGGGCGGCAAGATAACTATCCCGCAGACGATTGGCGGCAAGACGGTCGTTATGATAGACGAGTACGCGTTCCGCGGCGCGTTGGTGACAAGCGTGACTATCCCCGGCACGGTTCGCGAGATAGAGACCCACGCGTTCTCGGGCTGCTATCTGCTCGAAACGCTGACGCTTGCCGATGGCGTTGAGATAATCGACGGCTACGCGTTCTCGGGCTGCGAGCAGCTGAGCCTCGTAACGCTCCCCGACAGCGTCCGCGAGATCAACGCCGGAGCGTTCAACTACTGTCCGAAGCTTGTGCTGACGTTCAGGGGAAAGACCTATACGGCGGCTAATCTGGAGGAGCTGTACGAATACTTTTGACAATGACAAAGAAATCCCCCGCGAAGCGGGGGATTTCAACTTGTATAAAAAGTCCACATTCAGACTGTCGAGAAACACTCGCAGACGAGGAAAAGTCCGGGCGGCAAGGCTTTGTGCCTGCCGCCCGGGCTTTGACGAAGTAAGTGCCGCCGCTTCGCGGCGGCAAATTTTAAATATGTGGACGAGGGTTTATTGACGGTCCGGCAAATTTTTTGTCAAAAATTAGGGTTTACCCCTTGTATAAATCTTCAAAATATGGTAAAATGGTAATATAGCGTTAAATAAAATCAAGGCTTTTCGCAAGCCGTTTTTAAGGAGAATGAATATGTCCGAAAATCGTAATTCCTATGAAAGCCCGTTCTGCACGCGGTACGCGAGCGCGGAAATGCAGTATATCTTCTCGGCGGATAAGAAGTTCACAACCTGGAGAAGGCTCTGGGTCGCGCTGGCGCGCGGGGAAATGAAGCTCGGGCTGCCCGTCACGCAGGAGCAGGTCGACGAGCTTGAGGCGCACATCGATGACATCAATTACGACGTTGCCGAGGCTCGCGAGCGCGAGGTACGCCACGACGTTATGAGCCACGTTTACGCCTACGGAGTTCAGTGCCCGAAGGCGGCGGGGATCATTCATCTCGGCGCGACTTCCTGCTATGTCGGCGACAACACGGATATTATCATAATGCGCGACGCGCTGAAGCTCGTGCGGAAGAAAATAATCAACGTTCTGGCGAATTTGGCAAAATTCGCCGATGAGTATAAATCCCTGCCGTGCCTCGCGTATACGCACCTCCAGCCCGCGCAGCCCACGACTGTCGGAAAACGCGCGACGCTCTGGATGAACGAGCTGCTTATGGACTTAGAGGAGGTCGAGTATCGTATCGATAACCTGAAGCTGCTCGGGCAGAAGGGCACAACGGGCACGCAGGCGTCCTTTGTGGAATTATTTAAGGGAGACAGCGCAAAGATAAAAAAACTCGAGGAATCTATTGCCGAGGAAATGGGATTTTCGGCGTGCGTTCCCGTGAGCGGGCAGACGTATTCGAGGAAAATCGACAGTCAAATTCTGGCGACGCTTTCCGGGATAGCGCAGACCTGCTCGAAATTCTCAAACGACCTGCGGATTTTGCAGAACTTTGAGGAAATGGCGGAGCCGTTCGAGAAGAAGCAGATAGGCTCGTCGGCGATGCCGTATAAGCGCAACCCGATGCGCAGTGAGCGCATTACATCGCTGGCGCGGTATGTGATGATAGACAGCCTCAACCCCGCGTTCACGGCGGGAACGCAGTGGTTTGAGCGGACGCTCGACGACAGCGCGAACAAGCGCGTGTCCGTCGCGGAGGCTTTCCTCGGCACGGACGCGATTTTGAACATAATGCTGAACGTCACTGACGGGCTTGAGGTCTATCCGGAAATGATCCGCCGCAGACTGATGACCAAGCTGCCGTTTATGGCAACGGAGAATATTATGATGAGAGCGGTAGAGCGCGGCGGAGACAGGCAGGAGCTCCACGAGCATTTAAGAGAGCACTCCCACGCGGCTTCCTATGAGATAAGAGTAAACGGCAAGGAAAACGACCTCGCCGACAGAATAGCGGGCGACCCGATGTTCAACGTAACGCGCGAGGAGATAGAGGAGTTCCTCGTGCCGGAGCTGTACGTAGGCAGAGCCCCGGAGCAGACCGAGGAGTTCCTGGACGAGTTCATCAAGCCGATACTTGGAGCGAATAAAGAACTGCTCGGGGAAAAGGCGGAGCTGCAGGTTTAGTTTTTTGCTCCACCAAAACGAGCTTTTTGACTGCGCAAAAAAATATATATTTTTTCTTTGGTTTTTTGTTTCCCAAAACGAGCCTTTTGACTGCGCTTTTCAAGCGGAAATGCAAAGCTGGCGTTTCGATATGTACGATTAACATCGGTATTTGACTTTAATTGTTAGTTTTACTTGGTCTGGGGGTGCGCGCAATGACGCTTCGCGTCAACGCTGGGAAAACCCTTCGGGGAGAGAGGGGGAAAAACAAAAATCCGACAAAAAGCGGGCATTTCCCCCTCTCTCCCCTACGGGT
>JAIDPG010000006.1 GCA_029062865.1 Oscillospiraceae bacterium | reverse complement strand
CGTCCGTTCAGGCGGTATACGTACCCGCCGACGACCTTACCGACCCCGCGCCCGCGACGACGTTCGCGCACTTGGACGCTACGACGGTTCTTTCGCGTGACATCGCTTCTATGGGTATCTTCCCGGCGGTTGACCCGCTGGAGTCCAACTCCAGAATACTCACGCCCGAGATAGTCGGTCAGGAGCATTATCAGGTTGCGCGTGACGTTCAGGCGATACTCCAGAAGTATAAGGAGCTGCAGGACATCATCGCAATTCTCGGTATGGACGAGTTGTCCGATGAGGACAAGATTACCGTTGCGAGAGCGAGAAAGATCCAGCGCTTCCTGTCGCAGCCGTTCTTTGTAGCGGAGAAGTTCTCGGGCTACGAGGGCAAGTACGTTCCGCTCAAAGAAACGATCCGCGGCTTCAAGGAGATCATCGAGGGCAAGCACGACGACCTGCCCGAGTCGGCGTTCCTGTTCGCGGGCACGATCGACGAGGTTGTGGAGAGAGCTAAAAAGGGTGAGGAATAATCCCCGGCTTGACGAAAGGAGATTATTTTAAATGACACCTTTTAAGTTACAGATCATCACGCCCGAAAAGACCGTGTTTGACGGCGAGACCGAGCAGATCATCGTCCGCACGACGGTTGGCGACGTGGGAATTCTCAATGGTCACGAGCCGTACTGCGCGGCAGTTTCAATCGGGCAGATGCGCATTATGATCGACGGAACATTCCGTCGCGCCGCAACATCGGGCGGCATCATCAAGGTATCGAAGGAGAAAACGACGGTGCTTGTGCAGACCTGTGAATGGTCGGACGAGATCGACGTAGAACGCGCCAACGCGGCAAAAGCCGCCGCCGAGGAGCGCCTCAAGGCAGCCAAAAGCGACAAGGAGCTTCTCCTCGCCGAGGCAAAGCTCAAGCGCGCGCTTAACAGAATTGATACCTCGAATTTCAATTAAAAAATTCCCCCTCGGGGGGACGTGCGTAGCAGAAGTATTGCGGTGTCGAGCGATAACGTTTGGCACCGCAATTTTTTTAGTCTCTTATCGGCGGGATATACGCATAATGATTATCGGGCTGCGCTGCTTGAACGCGCAGCCTTATTTTACACTGTAAACCGCACCGTTATGCGATGTCAAAACCCTTTGACAGTGTTAGTTGGCTTAATGCTAAAGCCTTTTGATAGACGAGAAACGGTGATTATGATATAGTTGAATTGAAAGGAGGATAAAGTAATGGAGATAGGAAAAAAGCTGAGGGCGGCAAGAGCGAAATGCAATCTGACGCAGGAACAGGCAGCCGATATGCTGTATGTGACACGGCAGACCGTATCCAACTGGGAGAACGAAAAGTCCTATCCCGATATTGTAAGCATAGTAAGAATATCCGAGCTGTACAATGTGAGCTTGGACGAGCTTCTCAAAGGAGATGATGAGATGATGAAACATTTGGAGGAAACCACAAACGTTGTAAAAAGCGGAAAACGACTTTTCGCGGCGATTATGTTGAACATTGCCGTAATGGTCGCTATGTTCGCTGCGGCTCTGTTTCTGCCCGACAGAGCATACATTACGGCGTGCGTTTTCTGTCTGTCATTAGCGAGTACGGCGTTTTTGGTGTATGAGATAATCAAGAAAATATGAGGTGAATTATGGGTATTTATATTATTGCAGCAGGCGCGGCGGTTTTTCTGGTCGGGGGCGTGTTCTCAACATATCAATTATACAAGCTGGTGCAGACCGACGCGACTTGCAGGGGAATTAAAAGCCCCCGTCTTTGGGGAGCTCTCGCGGCAGGCGGAAACAATCAGTCGGGAATAGTCCTGTATCTTATTTACAGACGGCGCTACCCGATAATAAGCATTACCAGTGAACAGCAGACATTTATGGACAAGTGTAAGAAAAAAATCGCCGTGGGGCTGATGTTTCTTGTTGTCGGCATAGCAGCTTGCATTTGGGGAGCGGTTTTTCTGGAATAATTAAGTCGTGTTTATTCAGGCGGTGCAATAATTATTTACAGAAAGTATAAAAGTCTTTGAAAGGGGAGCGGGGGAAACTTTCTTCAGAAAGTTTCCCCCGCATCAGCTTCTAATCGTCGAGCAGTCCCATTTCATACTTAAGAGTAAGTATCCTCTCCACGCTCCTGTCTATCCTCGCCTCGGAGATCTCCCCGGAGTCCACCGCGGCGATGACGGCGTTTGCCGCCGCGTCGAGGTCGGCGGGCGCGAGTATCATATCTATGCCCGCCTTGACAGCCATTTTCGCCGCCGTGCCGGGGTAGTAGAGGTTCGTTATCGTGCCCATATTCTGCGCGTCGGTTATCGCGATGCCCGTGAAGCCGAGCTCGCCGCGGAGATAGGTCGTGACCGCCGTGTAGGATAGGTCGGCGGGGAGGTCGTCCCCGAACGCCGTGACGGTCTGATGCCCGACCATTACGAACTCCGCGCCCGCGCCGATTCCGCTCTCGAACGGCACAAATTCCTCATTGCGGAGCTCGGAGAGCGTGCGGTCGATGACGATCTTCGAGGCGGTGTGCGAGTTTCCGTCCTCCGCGCCGAGCCCCGGAAAATGCTTCAGCGTAGCGCAAACTCCCGTGGAGCGCAGACCCGTGACAACGCCCGAAACCATATTCGCCACGATGTCGGGGTCGTCGCTGAAAATGCGGTCGCCGAGCTCGTTATTCGGGTGAATGTCGATGTCCGCGACAGGCGCGAAATCAACGTTGAAGCCGAACTGCCCTATGTCACGCCCGAGCGTTTTCCCGATGGAGACCGCCTCGTTATAGCTGTTTCTCTCGCCGTAGACCGCCATAGGGTCGAGCTTCGTCGCGCCGAGGTACGACGCGCACCGCGCGACCTTGCCGCCCTCCTCGTCCACCGCGAAAAACAGCCCGATGCCATTATCAAGCGCGTCAGCCTGCGTTACGGAAATCATCGACTTCACCTGCGAGCTCGACTTCAGGTTCGCGCCCATTAAAAGCACCCCGCCGACCGGGCGCGTTGTCGCGTCCATCGCGGTCGTGACGGGATAGCTCCCGCCGAGCTGCTCCGGAGTGACAAAAAACATCTGGTAAACCTTTTCGCGGAGCGTCATTTCGGCGAGCTTTGCCTCTATCGGATCATCGGGCAGCTCGGGCTCCGGCTCAGGCTCGATGATCGGCTCGCCGGACGATTCC
>JAIDPG010000059.1 GCA_029062865.1 Oscillospiraceae bacterium | reverse complement strand
TTATATATTCGTCCATTGCCTTTGCGGCGGTCTTACCCGCGCCCATTGCGAGAATTACCGTCGCCGCGCCCGTAACCGCGTCGCCGCCCGCGAAAACGCCCTCTCGGCTCGTCGCGCCGTTTTCGTCCGCGATGAAGCAGCCGTGCTTGTTGGTATCCAAGCCCTTTGTCGTGTTTCTGATAAGCGGGTTCGGGGACGTGCCTATCGCCATAATTACGCAGTCAACGTCAAGCGTGAACTCGCTGCCGGGCTTCTCTATAGGTCTGCGTCTGCCGGAAGCGTCGGGCTCGCCGAGCTCCATTTCTATGCACTTCATTCCCGTAACGAGCTTGTGCTCGTCGCCGAGTATCTCCGTAGGATTGTTCAGCGTCTTGAAGATGATGCCCTCTTCCTTCGCGTGCTCGATCTCCTCATTACGCGCGGGCATTTCCTCCTCGCCGCGGCGGTAAACTATGTAAACGTTCTCCGCGCCGAGGCGCTTTGCGCTTCTTGCCGCGTCCATCGCAACGTTGCCGCCGCCGACTACCGCGACGTTCCTGCTCTTCTTTATCGGCGTGTCGCTGCCGTCCTTGTACGCTTTCATCAGATTAACGCGCGTGAGGAACTCGTTCGCGGAGTACACGCCCTTCAGGTTCTCGCCTGGAATGTTCATAAATCTCGGCAAGCCCGCGCCGGAGCCGATGAAGATCGCCTCGAAGCCCTGCTCAAAAAGCTCGTCGACCTCGATCGTCTTGCCGACAACAACGTTTGTCTCTACCTTAACGCCGAGCGCCTTTAAATTGTCGATCTCGTGCTGAACAATGGTTTTCGGAAGTCTGAACTCCGGGATTCCGTAAACGAGAACGCCGCCCGCGAGGTGAAGCGCCTCGAAAATCGTCACGTCGTAGCCCATTTTCGCGAGGTCTCCCGCGCAGGTGAGCCCGGAGGGTCCCGCGCCGATTATCGCGCACTTGTGTCCGTTCTTCGCGGGAGCCGCGGGAGCTTCCGTTGTATGCGCGTTGTGCCAATCGGCTACAAAGCGCTCCAGTCTGCCGATACCGACGGGTTCGCCCTTAATTCCGCGGACGCACTTGCTTTCGCACTGCGTCTCCTGCGGACAAACTCTGCCGCACACCGCGGGCAGCGAGCTGCTCTTCGCGATTACCTGATAAGCGCCCTCAAAGTCCTTGTCGCGGATTTTCCCTATAAAACCGGGAATGTCGATAGCGACGGGGCAGCCGTTTTTGCAGGGCATATTCTTGCACCCGAGACAGCGCTCCGCCTCGTCGAGAGCCTGCTCCTCGGTATACCCGAGCGCGACCTCCTCAAAGTTCCCGCTTCTGACCTTAGCATCCTGAACGGGCATTTCGTTTTTCTTCTGGCTCATATTAGGCATCGCTCACACCCCCTTAAAAAGATTGCAGACTTCTTCTCTTTTTGCCGCTTCGAAATCACGATACATCGTGCCGCGCTCCATTGCCTCGTCGAAGTCCACGAGATGCCCGTCGAAGTCGGGGCCGTCCACGCACGCGAACTTCGTTTCCCCGCCGACGGTCAGGCGGCAGCCACCGCACATTCCCGTGCCGTCAATCATAATCGGGTTCATCGAAACGACCGTCTTGATGTTGTATTCCTTAGTCAGCTTGCACACGAACTTCATCATGATCAGCGGACCTATCGCGATAACTTCATCATACTGATTTCCCGCCTCGATAAGCGATTTCAACGCGTCTGTAACAAGTCCCTTCTCGCCGTGCGAGCCGTCGTCCGTCATTATTTTGTAAACGTCCGAGCTCGCCGTGAACTCGTCCTCGAGGATAACGAGATCCTTGTTGCGGAAGCCGACGATTGAGTGAACCTCGCAGCCTTGATTGTGGAGCTTCTTCGCGATAGGATAAGCAATAGCGCAGCCAACGCCGCCGCCGACAACCGCGACCTTCTTGAGTCCCTCGGTCTCGGAAGCTGTTCCCAAAGGTCCGACGAAATCCTGAACAAACTCGCCCTCATTAAGGTGGTTGAGCTTCTCCGTAGTCGCGCCGACTATCTGGAAGATTATGGTAACAGTGCCCTTGTCGCGGTCGAAATCCGCGATAGTAAGCGGAATTCTTTCTCCGTTCTCGTCCGCTCTCAGGATAATAAACTGACCGGGCTCTGCCTTTGCCGCCACAAGCGGCGCGTCGATCTCCATTAGAGTGACCGTTGGGTTTAATTCTTTTTTCCTAACTATCTTATACATTTAAGTAGATCCTTTCTGTTTTAGAGGCTAGAGGTTAGAGGGAAGAGATAAGAACGACAAAACGCCAAACTCTATCTTCTAACTTCTGAAAATTCTTACTTCTAAAAGCATACACATATATTATAGCATAACTTTATGAGAATTGCAAGAGATTTTTTCTATATATGCAAATTTTTCGTTATTTTTCAAAAATATTTGACAATCACAAAATATTGTGGTATAATATATAGAGTGCTTATATTTAAATGCGGATAAAACCGCAAACTGTAATCTTGAAACTCAATTAGGAGGATAT
>JAIDPG010000058.1 GCA_029062865.1 Oscillospiraceae bacterium | reverse complement strand
CTGTATGGTGTATTATGCCGACAATCCGGACGACGCGAACGACGTGATACTGGGAGAAATGTCTATGATTTTCGCGGCGGTAACGAAAAACTTTATCGCGAAAAGGGATGATCCGTTTGTTGAGCACGTCATCGAGTTTGCAGTGGACAAGCATACGTTCGTGCCGATTATGGCAGAGAAGGGACTCGAAGGAGCGTTCAACAATTTCAGAGAAGGGGAAAAATACAAAAACATTCAACTGCTCGACATAAAATCTCTCGATCCAACGCAGATAAGCTATTTGGATAAAATGGAAAAGCTGCTGCCCGGGCTGCTTCTGAGCGATGAGCTGCTGGAGAATATAAAAAAAGAGTTCAAGTCATACATATTCCTCAGCTACCGCAAAAAGGACAGAGAACACGCGCAGAAGCTAATGAGGCTTATTCACAGCAACAAAAAATATCATAACATCGCCATATGGTACGACGAGTTCCTTGTACCGGGCGAGGCGTATACGGAGGCGATTAAGGAAAGCCTGGATAATTGCAGCGTTTTTATGCTTGCGGTAACGCCGAATATACTTGAAATTCGCGAGGAAAACGGCAAACTCGTTCCGAATTTTGTAATGGAAAAGGAATATCCCAGAGCCGCAGAGCTTAAAAAGGTCATTTTCCCGGCAGAGCTAGTGCCGACCGACAAGGAAGAATTAAAGGAAAAATTCAGCGGACTTGCGGAATGTGCAAGTATAGATGACGAGGAAGCGTTTTGGGCAAAGCTCGCACCGGTGCTTGACGGCATTGACGTCTCTGACAGCACGCCCGAGCACGATTATCTTATCGGGCTGGCATATCTGCACGGCATCAATGTCGAAAAGAACGAGAAAATCGCACTTGAGCTTATTACCTCCTCTGCCGAAAGAGGGTATATCCCGGCGATGGAGAAGATACAAATCATATACTATTGCGGCTCGGATGTTGATATAAATCTCTATGAGTCGATCAAATGGTCTCGCCGCCTTGTTAAGCTGTATGAGGAAAAGCTCGATAACAGCGCCGAGGATGTTTATAAGTGGTGCTTTTATCAACAGCTTATTGCGGATATGATGGAGATGATGTCTCAAAGTACCGAAACAACACTTAAAACTATGGATGTTTTTTACGCTATAGTCGCAAGGGGAGAAGAAGCCGTAAAGAAATACGGACGAAATGATAAATTATGCTTGCAGCTGTCCGTCACTTATTTGGCTATAGGACAGCACTGGGAGGTTATTGATAAAACCAAATCGTTGATATACTTGGGCAAGGCTTACGATACGGTAACACAGCTTGAAAAGCTCAGCTCAAAGGAAATTGATGGCGCTGTTATTATTGCTGCAAATATAGCTGGAACGCTCTATGAGTTGGGAAGATATGACGAGGCTATAAAATACTGTCTTAAAGCTATAGAATTCAGAAATAAACATCTGGCAGACGAGAGAGCGGATTTGCATCTTGGGCAAGTGTACTGCTGCGCAGGGTCGAGCTTTAATAAGTTGAATAACAAAGAAGCAGCTGAAGAATACCTCAAAAAGGGAGAGGAAATAGCGGAAAAGGTTTATAAAGTAACGGATATGTATTTGGCGCTGGCAACCGAAATAGAGTGCTGCGATCATTTGGGTGTTTTTTACTGCAATATGGGGAGGCTTGATGATGGGGAGAAAGCCTTTAAAAAGATGTTTTCCTATGCCAAGGAAGGATTATGGAAATGGCCATTGACAGCTTCAATTCAGGTATTTGGCGAGTGCGGAATGCGCTACGGAAATTTTCTTGAAAACACAAGAAACGAACGTGAGGCATGCAACACATATATAATAATGCTTGATTGCATAAATACCAATATAAATTATTATCAAGGTTCTCCAACGGGGGACATGCTTCACTATATGCAAACAGACTTTATTAAGATTTGGTGCCTTGCAGATAAAGCACTGGAGAGAATATTCAATAAGGCGTCCTCCTATGATGACAGGCTATTCATAGCTTCTTCCTTGGATCATATGGGCGAACTCTCCTTGGAGCTTAATATGTTCGACAAGGCAATATCATATTATTCGGTAGCCTCAAATACGTTTGAGCAGCTGTATAACGAAAGCGAAGATATTGAGCTACTGAGAAAAGCTATCAACTGCTACTATAAGTTGGGTATCATATATAAAGATAATATGGCAGATGAAAAGGCGGCAGAATCACGGTTAGAAATTGCGAAAAATCTATATCCATATTTTCTCGCAAGAGGCGCACAAACGCCTGTTGATAAGAATAAGCAGATACAAGTTTGTGAAGAACTGGCTTCAATATATGCGAGTCGGGGGGAGTATAGCCGTGCCCAAAAATATCTGTCCGAATGTATCAAAAATCGTCTGATGATGAATGACAAGTTCAATGAAAAGGAAAATCTGAAAGCGTTAGCTAATGATTACTGTAATAAAGCGGCTTTGACATATCGCTTGGGCGGAAACGTCTTTGAGGTGATTACATTCTATCAAGAGGCGCGGAATTATTGCGATAAGCTGATTTCGATAGCTCCCACCAAAGAAAATATCGCGCTGATGAACCTTATAAGCAATATTAGTAAAAATGATATAAACAGTATTTTGGGGGATTGACCTGCCGTCTTTCCCATAAAACAAACAGGGAGCTCGGTGACGAGTTCACTGACTGTTTGATTGTTTCCCTCCAAACACGCTTTCGCAAAACTGCTGAAGCGTCATGTTGCCCTTGCCGAGCACATGGAACATGTCCGAAATGTTGTTTACACTAAGCACAGTGCCCATCAGCGCCTTCAGACATCCCTTTCCCGGTATGCAAAAAGCGAGTTGGTTATGCGATGTGCGCTTCTCAAATAGCGAAATTCAGAACCTACACGCCGTAAACCAAACGGTAGTTAGACCGAGGTTTTCTGCTGCTTTCGGCATCATCCGATTTTCCGAGATAAAAAACAAACAAAGGAGAACCACTGTGGTGGTTCTCCTTTGTTCGATTTGGCTCCCCCGGCTGGACTTGAACCAGCGACACCCTGATTAACAGTCAGGTGCTACTACCGACTGAGCTACGGAGGA
>JAIDPG010000057.1 GCA_029062865.1 Oscillospiraceae bacterium | reverse complement strand
GCAGTACAGAATAGCTCTTGATATCCCGCCGATGTCCGCGATCTTCTTGAAACCCAAGAACATCCACGACCCGGAGGACGAGAACGAAAAGGCAAAGAAAGCCAGATCGGACGCAAAAGACGCGGCAAAGCCCGACGCGAAAAACGCGGACAAGAAAAACTGATTCCCTTTCCCCATTTCGGACGGAATAAAGTTCTCCCGCCCCACATTCCCCGTGGGGTGGGCGAACGAGTTATCGGCGAATAGCTGCCGGTTGCCGGTTAATAAAGAGGATAAGCTTACCCGCTGAAGTAACCGGCTGCTAACTGCTATTCTCTGACAAACTATTTATGCAGTAAAAAAATTTGCAGGAGGATAAACTATGAACCACATCAAAAAAGAGTGCGTCGCTATGCTGCTTGCGGGCGGTCAAGGTAGCCGTCTGTACGCGCTGACGCAGGACATGGCGAAGCCTGCCGTTCCTTATGGCGGCAAGTATCGCATCATCGACTTTCCGCTGTCGAACTGCGTAAACTCGGGCATCGACACGGTTGGCGTTCTGACGCAGTATCAGCCCATGGTGCTCAACGAGTACATAGGCAACGGTCAGCCGTGGGGTCTTGACAGAGCGCACGGCGGCGTTCACGTTCTGCCGCCTTACGAAACCGCGAGCGGCAAGAGCTGGTATACCGGCACCGCGAACGCTATCTACCAGAACATCAGCTTCATCGACCGCTACAATCCCGAGTACGTGGCTGTCCTTTCCGGCGACCACATCTACAAGATGAACTACGGCAAGATGCTGGAGTATCACAAGCAGAACAACGCGGACGCTACAATCGCGGTAATGGAGGTTCCGTGGGAGGAGGCATCGAGATTCGGCGTTATGAGCGTCGATGAGAACGGCATTATCTACGAGTTCGCAGAGAAGCCCGCGGAGCCGAAATCCAACCTTATCTCGATGGGCGTTTACGTATTCACGTGGCAGAAGCTCCGCAAGTACCTCATCGAGAACGAGAACGACGAGGGCGCGACGAAGGACTTCGGTAAGAACATTATCCCCGCGATGATGGACAACAAGGAGAAAATGGTAGCTTATCGCTTCGACGGCTATTGGAAGGACGTCGGAACTATCGACTCCCTCTGGGAAGCGAATATGGACGTTCTCGACCCGAAGGTTCCGCTCGATCTTCTCGACAACAGCTGGAAGATCTATTCGAGAAACCCCGTTATGCCGCCGCACTACGCGGGTCCGCAGTCGAGAATCGAAAACTCGATGATCGCCGAGGGCTGCGAGATCAACGGAATGATCGACTTCTCGATTTTGTTCGCGGGAGTTACTGTTGAAGAGGGCGCGATCGTCCGCGACTCTATCATAATGCCGAACACCGTTATCAAGAAGGGCGCGGTTATCGAGTACGCCATTGTCGGCGAGGACTGCGTTATCGGCGAGGGCGCGCACATCGGCGAGCGTCCGGAGCTTATCGAGAACAAGGACGAATGGGGCGTTGCCGTTGTAGGACACCGCGTAAACGTTTCGGACAAAGCCGTAGCTCCGCCTAAGGCTATGATTTCCAAGGATATATAAGAAGGAGGACTGTTTGAGATGGCAAGTATGTCTAAAGTTTTGGGGTTGATCTTCGCCAATATGCACGAGCAGACCCTCCCCGAGCTCACTAAGGTGAGAGCAATGGCGAGCGTTCCGTTCGGGAGCAAGTACCGCCTTGTGGACTTCCCGCTTTCGGGAATGGTAAATTCCGGCATTACGCAGGTCGGCGTGATCACCAAGCAGAATTATTATTCGCTTATGGATCACCTCGGAATGGGTTCCGAGTGGGATCTCGCGAGAAAGAACGGAGGGCTGCACATTCTCCCGCCGTTCGGTCAGGAGAACACGGGCATTTACCGCGGCAGACTTGAGGCGCTCGCGGGCGCGGCGGAGTTCATCTCCGAAAGCGACGCGGAGTACGTTCTCATGGCTGATGCAAACGTTATCGCGAATATGGATATGAAGCCGATCGTTGACTTCCACGAGAAGAACGGCGCGGACATCACGTGCGTTTACGGCAGCGGCGTTTATTCGACCGAGCGCGCGCTCTGCCAGACGGTATTGTACGTCAACGAGGCAAACGAGGTTTACGACGTTCTCGCAAGACCCGCAATGAGCGGTCAGATGAACGTTGCGCTCAACGTTTACGTTATGAAGCGGAGGTTCCTTGAGGATCTTATCAGAGAGAGCCAGTGCAGAAGCCTCTACAGCTTCGAGACGGACATTCTCCAGCACAAGCTCCATGACTTCAAGGTTCTCGGTTACAAGTATGACGGCTATTTCGAGATCATCGACTCGATGAAGACCTACTACAAGGCGACAATGGATATGAAGATCCGCGATATCTCGCGCGAGGTATTCTCGCTCGACACACCTATCTACACGAAGGTTCGCGACGTTGCACCTGCGAAGTACGGCATCGACTGCACCGTTAAGTCCTCGCTCGTAGCCGACGGCTGCATCATCGAGGGCACGGTTGAGAACTCCGTGCTGTTCCGCGGCGTTAAGGTAGGCAAGGGCGCGGTCGTTAAGGACAGCATCGTAATGCAGGACTGCGTTATCGAAGAAAAGGCGGCGTTTATCAACGCTATCGCCGACAAGGACGTAACGATTTCCAAGAACCGCACGATCACCGGCTCGGCGGACTTCCCCGTGTACATATCCAAGGGCGGAATAGTGTAAACATTTGACAATTTAGGTGCGCGTCATGCGCTATTAAAAATATTCCCCGCCGCAGGCGGGGAATATTTTATTTTTTGAATGTTGACTTTTCAAAAAAAATATAGTATAATATTATAAGAGAAGTATTTTGACTTGAGCGCAGTAACTGTCAACTGCCAATTATAAACTGTCAATTGTTTTGCGGGGTGCGGATTTATGAAAAAGAACAAAAACAGGCGCGGTTTAATGATCTTCAACATCGTTCTTCCCATTTTGATCGCTATCTGCACGGGACTTCTGTTTTTGCAGAATTACCTTTACAACACCAAGGACAGAGTGGCGGTGCTTGATACTGCCGAGCGCGACGGAACGAAATTTCTGTTCGGCGACATAACCGTTGAGATAGTCACGCGCGGCGGCGATTCGGGCTCGTGGAACACCGATAATGTCATCGACTCCCACGGAAATATGCTCTATAAAAAAATCATCGGCACGATCTACGAGCTTGTCATCATCAATAACACCTCAAATCCCATAACCGACTGGACGGCGACGATAACGATTCCCGAGCACATGTACGTCAACAACACGTGGAACGGCGATTTTGAATATCACCAGCATGTCGCATCGGGCAATGAAAAGGTTCAGGCGCTTGACCTCGCGGAGTATTCAAACTACACAATAACGCTCGACCACGATATGACCACGATAGGTCCGCTTGTGGAGCTGGACGAAGGGGATTGGTTCATATACTATCCCGACGAAACAATGGGCGAAATGCCGATTGCTCCCAAGCCCAAAAACACCGATAAAGAAAGCAACTCGCGCATAGGGTTTATTATGTACTTCCCGTCCCGCACGGTGGATTACATAGCGGATTTCTCGCACGGTGAGATACACTATCACCTTCAGGCAAGCATCCTCAAAAGCCCGTTTTTCCCCGTAATCTGCGTAATGGTAGTCGCGTGGATAAGCTGCATAATGTCGGCGATAATCGTTAAGCAAAATATGAAACGCTTTATCGAGAAACAGGAGCTCGCAAACGAAGCTATTGAGCAGACAATGCGGACGTTCGTAAACTTCATCGAAGCGAAGGACCCCAGCACAATGGGACATTCCGTGCGCGTCGCGGAATACGCGAAGCAAATATCGGAAAAGCTCGGCTTTACCGAGGACGAAGCCCAGCGCGTCCGCTGGATAGCGCTGATGCACGACTGCGGCAAGATCTACATTCCCGATGAGATCCTCACGAAGCCCGGACGGCTCACCGATGAAGAGTACGAGATAATGAAAAAGCACACGGTTTACGGCAGCGAGATACTCCGCGATTTTTCGTCGATAGACGGCATGGGGCTCGGCGCTATCAGTCACCACGAGCGCTACGACGGCAGCGGCTATCCGAACGGGCTTAAGGGCGAGGAGATACCGCTTATCGGCAGAATAATCTGCGTTTCCGACGCGTTTGACGCAATGAACAGCCGCCGCTGCTACCGCCACAATTTAAGCAAGCAGGTCATTCTCGACGAGCTGAGCAAAAACCGCGGCACCCAATTCGACCCTGTAGTCATCGACTGCCTGTTGGCGCTGATAAACAACGGAGAGATCAAGTTCTCGGAAATCGCGAACGAAGAAGCAACGGATAAATAAAAAAATCCCCCGCCTTGATTAAGGCGGGGATTTTTAACCGTCGACTGTTCTAAAGGCTTGTTTCCCTGCATAGACTTGTACAAAAATCAAAACCGGAGGTAAACAATGAAAGTAAAGATAAATCCAAAATCATTAAGGCTGACGTTTATTATTATCGCGTGCTTTGTGACGCTCGCGGTGTGCGCGCGGATTACGGAGCGGGCGCTGCCGACGAGCGGCGAGGCTTCCGGCAAGCCCGTTATCGTCCTTGACGCGGGGCACGGCGGACTGGATGCGGGCGCGGTGGGAAAAGCGGGGGCTCTCGAAATGGACGTGGATTGGTCGGTCGGTTTAAGG
>JAIDPG010000056.1 GCA_029062865.1 Oscillospiraceae bacterium | reverse complement strand
TGCGACGTTCGAGGTGACAACGCCTTTCAGCGTCGGGCGGACCAGGCCCGGGAGCACGTGCCCGGGCCCGAGCTCCACAAACGCCTCGATGCCCGCCGCCTGCATTTCGTTAAGCTCACTTACGAACTTGACGGGCGAGCAGATGTGCGCCGCGAGGTAGCTCGGCATATCCGAGAAGTCTTCGAGCTTTTTGCCGTAAAGATTGGAGTAAAAGTCGCAGTTCGGCGTTTTAAACGGCAGATTTGCTATCTGTGCCTTGAACTCGTCCGCCGCGGACTGCATGAGCTTCGTGTGGAAAGCCGCCGACACCGCGAGCTTCACGCAGCGCTTGCCCTGCTCGCCGAACAGCGCCATAGCCTCATCAATAGCCTCCGCCTCGCCCGCGATGACCGTCTGGACGGGGGAGTTGTAGTTGGCGGGCGCGACAAAGCCGCTCACCTTGTCGCAAATTTCGGCGATGAGCGCGTCGTCCGCGCCCACGACCGCCGCCATAGCGCCGCGGCTGTTCTCCGCAGCCTTTGCCATAGCCTCGCTGCGGAGCTTTATCGCCTTGAACGCGTCCTCCAGCGACAGCATCCCGGAAGCGTACATCGCCGCGTATTCCCCGAGCGAATGACCCGCGACCGCCGCGTTGTCAACGCCTTCCTCGCGCGCTGCCGTCAGTGCCAGTAGCGACGCTGTAAAGATAGCCGGCTGCGAGAGCCGCGTCTGCGCAAGCTCCTCGGGAGTGCTCTCCGTCAGCTTTTTCAGCAGATCAAACCCCATAATGTCCGAGCCGCACTCCAGAATCGGCGCGCACGCCGCGTACTTCTCCGCGAGCTTCGCGCCCATGCCGAGGTATTGCGAGCCCTGTCCCGAAAACAAAAATGCCTTTTTCATAATCTTCCTCCTTATTTAAAAAAAATTTCAAAATTCCCTCATCACTGCTCCGTTCGCTGGCGCTCGCTCTGCAGCGCGGAGGGAACCGGTCGACCTCCGCTTCGCTGCGGTCGACACTTTTTGAAATTTATGTCACCCCATTAGGCTGTTTTTTGCGGTGCGCCCCATAATTGCAACGCTGGCAGGCGGATTTGAGTTCATACGTTTTTTCCGCCCGAAGAACTCCAAAGAAAAAAATTTAAAAAATTTGTGAAATATAGCAAAAAAGCGGTTGACAAATTCCCAAAAATAGGTTACAATATATAGTGGTATATTTTGAAATGCGCAAATTGAGTATTTTGTCGCGCGGCGGGGATAAGCCCTACGATATATTATAC
>JAIDPG010000055.1 GCA_029062865.1 Oscillospiraceae bacterium | reverse complement strand
CTCCCCCACCCCCTTGCCCGCTTTTTCTTGTGATCGCGAGTTCAGGGGGTTACTAAATCGCGGGGAATGGGATTTGTCGGTCTAAAACACATTACCCTCTATATGGCACCGGCGCGGCAAACAACTGTCAACTATACACTATCAATTATCCTCATTATACTCCGCGTCGAGATAATGCTCAATAAGCTCCAGCTTTTCGATAAACTCGTCCGCGCTCTCCCAGCTTGGCAGCTCGTAGGACTTCCAGCGGTCGTCCTTCATCATCTGACGCACAACGTAGAGGTCGTTTTTGCGCTTTGTCGCGCTCTCCTTGTACTCGCGGAGCGGCGCGAACACACCGTATTCTCCCTCCAGACTGTAGATCACAAACTCCCCGAACTGATACGCCTTGAGCGCGTTTGTCGAGATAAGCGATTTCACCGTCGTGTTGTCCATATCAAGCGGCGTTTCGTTCAGCGTGAAGATCGCGAGCGGTCTGTCCGCGATGTGTGTTCTGTCGTGCTCGGACGCTACCTTTTTGTAGCGGCTCTCGTCAAACGTGAAATCCGCGGGCATTAAGTAATAATGGCTCGCTGGGCGCTGATAGCACTGAATTACCGTAAATTTCTCGCCGCCGTATTCCTTTGTGTAAACCGTGTCCTTCGGCTCGTAGAAAATGCCGATCACGAACTTCACCGCGAATATAAAGATCCCCGTGCTCACGAGAACGATAAGCATCGGCAGGCATTTTATAAACGCGCCTTTGATTTTTTCCTTTGTCATAAGATCCTCTTACATTATTTCTGAAACCACGCGTCACCGAGCAGCTCATTCCAACAAAACAGCAGCTTGTCACATGACAGTTTGAATTCGCAAAACGATTTGGAATTATGCCAAACACAACACCATATCGTCACGACATTTTCTTCAAAGTCGAAATCAAAAACCTCGAGATCAAGCCGCCGCAGTTCACCCAAACTCATCTTCTCCTCGGAAACGACGTTCTCACTTCCGTCGGATAATTTTTCGGTGTAGGACGAGTATTTTGCCGAGATGAACCGCCCGTTTTTAAGCAGAACCGCCGCTCGTCCGGTGTATTTATGCCGACCGGTATCGTTCATCGGGTTTTCCGCGCAGACATCAAAGCCGTCCTCAAACTCGATAGTCACATCGTCCTCAAAGAGCATGCTGCTTATAAAGTTATCGTGCAGCGACACGCTTTGCCAATCCTCGGAGCAATACTGCCACTCCATAAGATCACCAACCTTTTATATAAGCCCTGCCGCATTTAATCCTGAAACCAAGCATCGTCGGTGAATTCATTCCAGCAGAACTCCACGCCCGCGGAGGCGAACTCGATCTGACAGTAACAGACTCCGTGCTCCGCAGTCCAAGCGTCGCACGCCAGAAACACCGAATCGGGATAGCGCTTGAAGTCCAGCACCTCGATCGTCAGCGAAGGTATATCCTCCTCGCGGAGCGGCTTTTCCTCCGTTTTTGAGATGAACAGCGTGCCCTCAAGAAAGCGCCCGTCCTTAAGCGCGACGGCGGCTTTGTCCGTGTGCTTGTGCCGCCCCGTTTCGTTCAGCGGGTTCTCCGCGCATACGTCAAAGCCGTACTCGAACATCAGCAGCAGCTCGCCGCCGTCCGAGAGGGTTTCCGTGAGCTCGTGGTCGTGCAGCGAAACGCTTCGGCAGTCGTCCGAGCGGTATTTCCATTCCATAATCCCGCCTCCAATACATACATATTTATTATAACACATTTTTCCGCGTTTGTTAAGGGCTTTTGGGTTGGACAAATTCCACAAAAATCTGCGATTTATTTGTGTTTTTTTTACAATTTTTCTAAAAATCTGCGTTTTTCGGGTTGAAAAGTTCCGCAGAATTATATATAATTAAGTTATGGTATGTACACGATTAAAAAACGCGCGAAAGGCGGCTTGACTCTATGAAAACAAAGAACGGCAGATCGCTTCTGCTTCTGAATATTATTCTGCCTATTATTGTGATAGTCGGGGCGGCGGCGCTTCTGCTTCAGAACTATCTGTACAACAACAAAGAGCGAGTGTATCAGCTTGCCGACGCCGAGCGCACCGAAACCGAGTTTATTTTCGACGATATTACGATAAAGCTCGCGCCGCGCGCGGGAGACTCCGGCTCGTGGGCAAGCAACTATCTGAAGGATAAAAACGGAACTCTTATTTACCTTACGGCGATCGGAACGATTTACGAGGCAGAGATCATCAACACCTCGCAGGACACCGTTACCGACTGGACGTTCAAACTGAATATGCCCGAGGAAATGTACGTCAACAACACCTGGAACGGCGATTTTGAGTATCACCAGTTCTTTAACGCGGAGGAAAAAATTCAGTCGCTGAACCTCGCGCAATATTCAAGATACGACATAAAGCTTATGCATTGGATGACGCCGAGCGGCGCGATGATCAGGCTTTTGAAGGACGACTTTTTCATTTATCACCCGAACGACGACCTCGGGGAGAATTCGATCGTTCCCGAGCGGAACAATTCCGTTGGCGGCGTTAAGGTCGGCTTTATAATGTACACGCCGCACGACGACATCGGGTATGTGATCGATTTCTCAAGCGGCGAGTTTAAATATCATCTGCACCGCAGCATCACCAAAAACCCGTTCTTCTGGGTGCTGGGCGGACTTGCCGTTGTGTGGTTCAGCTGTCTGATTTCGACGATTATCATAAGGGTGAACCTCAAGAGATATGAGGAGCAGAAAAACCGCGACCGCAAGACTATCGAGCAGACAATGCAGACGTTCGTCAACTTCATCGAGGCGAAGGACCCGAGCACGATGGGGCACTCACTGCGTGTGGCACAGTACTCGAAAATGCTCGCGCAGAAGCTGAATTTCAGCGAGCTGGAGTGCGACCAGATCTACTGGATCGCGCTGATGCACGACTGCGGGAAGCTGTATATACCCGATGAGATTCTCGGAAAGCCCGGGCGGCTCACCGACGAGGAATACGAGATAATGAAGAAGCACACGACCTACGGCAGCGAGATTTTGCGCGACTTCACGGCGATAGACAACATCAGAATGGGCGCGCTTTGCCACCACGAGCGCTTTGACGGCAAGGGCTACCCGAACGGAATGGCGGGCGAGGAAATTCCGATGATAGGCAGGATAATCTGCGCGTCTGACGCGTTCGACGCGATGAACAGCCGCCGCTGCTATCGCGAAAGCCTGCCTATGGATTACATAATCGACGAACTGCAAAGCAACAAGGGCAAGCAGTTCGACCCGCAGGTCATCGACTGCCTGCTGTCGCTTATCGCGAGCGGAGACATCGGCTTCACGAACACAAGCAAGAACAAGAAAAATGACGATTAACCTTCTCGCCGCTTCGCGGCAAATCAATGTGCATAAGCGATTCCCCCGCCGAAGGCGGGGGAATTTTTTTGTTTCAAGCGAGGATTGAGCCGACGATTATGATCAGCTCGTCTGCGGGGAGCTGGTGGGTTACTATGCGGTAAAAAACGCCGTCCACTTCAAACTCCGCGATGTATTCATCGTAAAAGCCGTACGGCTCGTGGGCATCGGGGTCGTAGGGACCGTAGGGCGCGGAGCGATGCGAGAACACGACAGGAATGCCATTGATTTCGGTCGTGCCTTTGTCGCCTAGCTCGTTAAGATCGTTGTAGATCCCACATTCGAACGGATACCCGAGCCTCGAAACGGTCACGCTGAAGCCCTTGACCGCGGCAACGTCATCGTCGGTTAGCTTCGGAGAGCCGTCCTCGTAATAATCGTGATAAAACGAAAGCCCCACGCGGTCATACTCGATGCCGCCGCCCTTTTTCACAAACACGGTTGCCCCCGCTTCGTTCCACTTTGACGGGATAAGCCCGTCGGGAATATACGCGGGCGCAAGCTCCCTGCCGTAATATTCGAGAATGTCGGCTTTATCCCACTTTACCTCGTCATAGAGTTCGGGATCGAAGTACAGCCTCGCCCCGCCGACCTCCTCGGTCACTTCATTGAAAATGATCTCGTCCGCCGTGAGAGCGTGAACGCTCGCAGCGAGCGCGGGAGCGCTGTTGTCGGCGGAATTTTGAGCGCCGACACTTGCGGGATCAATAATACCGCCCGAAACCGACACATCGGGAACACTTCGGTTATTGGCAACGACAGCCGCTCCACCCGCGGCGCAAAGGCAGGCTGCCGCCGCCGCGGAGTATCTGACTATTATACACCAAACCT
>JAIDPG010000054.1 GCA_029062865.1 Oscillospiraceae bacterium | reverse complement strand
AGATGTGAATAAGAGACATGATCAAGGCGAAGAAGAAGGCAAACGAGATCACCGAGGACGACGTTAAGGAAGGCGAGAAGGATATCCAGAAGCTCACCGATAAGTTTATAGAGAAAATTGACAAGATCGGCGAGGAAAAAGTCAAGGAAATAATGGCGATCTGATGGAAGAAACAAAAATGCCGCGGCACATCGGTTTTATTATGGACGGAAACGGGCGTTGGGCGAAAAAACGCGCAATGCCGCGGAATTTCGGGCATCGAGAAGGCGCGGCGGTATTCAAGAAAACAATAAACTGGTGCCGCGAGCTCGGCGTTGAGGCGGCGACGTTCTACGCGTTCTCGACCGAGAACTGGAAGCGCCCCGAAGAGGAAGTCAACGGAATAATGGAGCTTTTGCGGCGATATATCAAGGATATCCGCGAGTACGCGAAAGAAAACGTCCGCTTTATCTTCCTTGGCGACCTTACGCCGTTTGACAAGGATATACGAGCCGATCTTCTTGATATAATGGAGACATCGAGAGGCAACACGGAGTTTATCGCTGGCGTGGCGCTGAATTACGGCGGCAGGGCGGAGATCTGCAATGCCTCGAGAATACTGGCGAAGAAGTGCGTTTCGGGCGAGCTTTCGGCGGAGGAGATCACCGAGGAGCTCTTTGAAGAAATGCTTTACACAAACGAAATGCCGCCGCTGGATCTGGTAATAAGACCAAGCGGGGAGCAGCGGCTGTCAAACTTTCTGACGTGGCAGTCCGCGTATGCGGAGTTTGTGTTTCTGGACGTGCTTTGGCCGGACTTTAAGAAAAAAGACCTTGAAAACGCGATAGAAGAATACGCGGGGCGCTCCCGCAGATTTGGCGGGATTTAGCTGCGTTAAGAAAAAGACCTTGAAAACGCGATAGAAGTATACGCGGGACGCTCCCGCAGATTCGTCAAAATTAAAAAACAGATAGAAAAAAGACCTTGTAAACGCGCTCAAAGAATACGCGGCGCGTTCTCTTAGATTTAGCAAAAATAAAAATAAAGGTCGGAAAGGCTCCATTATGCTGAAGAGAATCGTTTCGGCGCTGGTTGGCATCGCGGTTGGCGTGACAGCGCTGGTTCTTGATAATTTTTATGTATATCTGGGATTGCTGTCGGCTTTTTCGGCTGTTGGCGCCTGGGAGCTTATCCACGCGATAAAATGCGACAAGCACAAGTTTTTGTGTTGGTTCTGCGTGATTTTCGCGCTCGCCGTGCCGGCGCTTCTCGTGGTTGAGGAAGCAAAGCCGTTTCGGTTTTCGGCGTTTTTGATTTTTATTATGGTGCTGATTTGCACGATGCTTTTCGGGCACAAAACGATTACGTTTGTGGACGTTGCCTCGTGCGGCGCGGCGGCGTTTGTCATTCCCTCGGCGCTTTCTTGTATAATTTCCGTGAGGTATTTCTACGAGGGCTATCTGCCCGGCGTTTTTCTTATCGTGTATCTGTTGTTCTGCGCGTGGCTTGGGGATTCGGGCGCGTATTTTGTCGGGACGTTCCTCGGCAAGCACAAGCTCTGTCCCGTAATAAGCCCGAAAAAGACCGTCGAGGGCTTGATCGGCGGCGTGATAACAGTCGGCATCGGAGTTACGGTGCAATGCCTCGTGTACAACCTTCTGCTGCCAAGCGAGATAAAAATGAACTACGCCGTGATAATACCTGTCGGAATGATAGCCTCGGTGATCGGCGTGCTCGGAGACCTCTCCGCTTCGGTAATAAAGCGTCAGTATAACGTAAAGGATTTCGGCAACCTGATGCCGGGGCACGGCGGAATTCTTGACAGATTTGACAGCGTGCTGTTCGTAGCGCCGTTTATTTACGTGGTGTTCTCCTACCTCTCGCCGACGCTGCCATTAGCTTAAGCTATAAAGATCAAAAATCCCCATTCGCAAAACGAATGGGTGATTTTGTCGATAGGGAGTGCTGAATTTTTTTCGTTCTCCCCGCCTGAGGCGGGGAGAACGAAAGCTATTGATTTAAAAGAATTTTTTAGTAGGGGACTAAAATCCCGCTAGAAAAACGGTATATTATACAAAAGGAGAAATATGGACAAAATAGTGTTGCTCGGTTCAACGGGCTCAATAGGCAAGCAGACATTAGACGTTTGCAGAGCGCATAATATAGTGATAAAGGCGTTGTCCGCGAACAGCGACGTTGAAACGCTTGAGGCGCAGGCGCGGGAATTCTTGCCCGAATACGCCGTCATCGCTGACGAAACGCTTGTTAAGGACTTGAAAACCCGCCTCGCCGATACGGAAATCAAAGTGCACGGCGGGGAGAAAGGCTTGTGCGAGATAGCGGCGCTGCCGGGATGCAGAGTCGTGAACGCGATCGTCGGAATGGCGGGGCTTGTGCCGACGCTTTCCGCGATCAGAGCGGGAAACGATGTCGCGCTCGCGAACAAGGAAACGCTTGTCACGGGCGGAAAGCTCGTAATGGACGCGGTGGAGCGCAGCGGCGTTAAGCTTCTCCCCGTCGACAGCGAGCACTCCGCGATTTTCCAGTGCCTGCAGGGCGCGGCGGGAAACAAATTCTCGAAAATAATTCTCACCGCGTCGGGAGGACCTTTCTATGGCAAAAACCTCGGCGAGCTCGCGGGAGTGACAAAGGAGCAGGCGCTTGCTCACCCGAACTGGGCAATGGGCGAGAAAATCACGATCGACAGCGCGACGCTGATGAACAAGGGTCTGGAGCTTATCGAGGCGGTGTGGCTGTTCGGCGCGGAGCCCTCGCAGATACAAATCGTTGTCCAGCGCGAAAGCGTGATACATTCGGCGGTGGAATTCGAGGACGGCGCGATAATCGCGCAGCTTGGGAGCGCCGATATGCGACTTCCTATTCAGTACGCGCTGACTTATCCCGAGCGTTTGGACTGCCCCGCGAAGAAACTCTCGTTTGAGGATCTTTCCGCGCTCACGTTTGGAACTCCCGACGAGAAAACGTTCGTCTGCCTCGCGGCGGCAAAGCGCGCTATTGAAAAGGGCGGAAACGCGCCGTGCATCATAAACTGCGCGAACGAAACGGCTGTGCGGTTGTTCCTCGACGGAAGAATACGCTTCCTCGACATCGGCGACGCGGTTGAAGAATCGCTCTCGGAGGTCAAATTTATCGCGAACCCGACACTTTACGAGCTTCTTGACACTCAAAAATCAGCCGAAAAATTTGTACTCACAAAATTCGGTTTGTCAAAATAAATTGGAGGAAATATGTCAATAGTCATTGCGATACTTGTATTCTGTGTGATAATATTGCTTCACGAATTCGGGCATTACATCGCCGCGAAAGCGTGCGGTATCTTTGTAAAGGAGTTCGCGCTGGGAATGGGTCCCGCGCTGCTTCGCAAAAAGGGCAAGGAAACGGAGTTTGTGCTCCGCGCGATCCCCGTTGGCGGCTTTTGCGCGTTTGAGGGCGAGGACGGCACCGCGACCGAGGAGGAGAAGCTCCAAAACCCGAGAGCGTTCAACGCAGCGCCCGTGTGGAAGCGAATGATTGTCATTCTCGCGGGGCCGCTTATGAACCTTGTCCTCGGCTTTATCGTCGTTTTGATTATGATGCTGACAATGAAATATCTCCCGACGACCGTTATCCACTCGTTCGAGCCGCAGAGCGTTTCCAGCGAGTATCTGAGGGCGGGCGACAAGATTATAAGCGTCGACGGGCTGCCGATCTTCACGTCGACTGACATCAGCTACAAGCTCCAATCAAGCGACCGCAAAAACGCCGAGGGCAATCTGGTGTTTGACTTCAAGGTAAAAAGAGACGGCGAGGTAATTACAATTCCCGATGTTGAGTTTATGACTATTGAGCGCCAGGACGGCTCTACGGGCGTTTATTTCGATTTCATAATCCTCGCCGAGGAAAAGACGTTCACAAGCGTGATCGGCGCGAGCTGGCGTGAAAGCTGCTCGACAGCGCGGCTTATCATTATGACGCTTGTCGATTTAATCCGCGGAAAATACGGCATTAACGAGCTCTCCGGACCTATCGGTGTCGGCACGGTGATCTCCGACGCGGTGAAGCACTACACGCTGGAGGATTTTCTGTATATCGTCTCGCTTATCACGATAAACCTCGGCGTGTTCAATCTCCTGCCGATACCCGCGCTGGACGGCGCGAGATTCATTTTCCTGATCGTTGAGCTTATCCGCCGAAAGCCCACAAAGCCTGAGGTGGAGGGCATGGTGCATTTTGTCGGAATGGCGGCGCTTTTGCTTCTGATGATTGTCGTCACGTTCAACGATATAAGAAAGCTGTTTACGGGGGGCTTTTAGGTGAGAATCGCGAAGAAAGTAAAGGTTGGCGGGCTGGAACTCGGCGGCGGGAAAATATACGTTCAGTCAATGCTGAACACACCCGCGGAGGACATCGCGGCGAGCGTTGCGCAGGCGAGGGCGCTCGAGGCGGCGGGCTGCGAAATTATACGCGCCGCCGTGCCGTCGGTTGAAAACGTCCCGCTTATCACGGCGCTGAAAAACGCCGTAAGAGTCCCAATTGTCGCGGATATTCACTTTGATCACAAAATTGCCTTAGCTTGTATAGAAGCCGGCGTTGACAAGGTTCGGATAAACCCGGGGAACATTGGCGGGGAAGAGAACGTTGCGGCGGTCGCGAAGGCTTGCCGAGAGAACAACGTGCCGATAAGGATAGGCGTGAACAGCGGCTCGCTTGAAAGGGAGCTGCTCGCGAAATACGGAAAACCCACCGCGGAGGCTCTCGCCGAAAGCGCGCTTTCGCACGTAAAGCTGCTTAACAACGCGGATTTCGACGACATTGTCATCAGCATAAAATCCTCGAACGTGGAGCTTATGATAGCAGCTTATCGGCTTATCGCGGAGCAAGTAAACTACCCGCTTCACCTCGGAGTGACCGAGGCGGGCACAGAGCGCATGGGATTGATAAAATCCGCGATAGGGATAGGCTCGCTGCTTTGCGACGGCATTGGCGAGACGATACGCGTGTCTCTCACCGCAGACCCTGTCAAAGAGGTTTACGCCGCAAGGGATATTCTGAAGGCGTGCGGGAAAGCAAGCGGCGTGGAAATCATTTCCTGCCCGACCTGCGGGCGCACGAAAATCGATCTCATAACGCTTGCGAATAAAGTCGAGGAAATGCTGCGCGATGTAGAAAAGCCGATAAGGGTCGCGGTTATGGGCTGCGCGGTGAACGGTCCCGGCGAGGCTCGCGAGGCGGACATAGGAGTAGCCGGCGGAAACGGCGAGGGCTTGATCTTCAAGAAGGGCGAGATCATCCGGAAAGTGCCCGAGGAAATGATTTTGAGCGAACTTAAAAAGGAAATAGATAATCTGTAAATTTACATTGATTAAACGGCGTTTCCTCCTGCGCAGGAGGGGGAAAACGCATTGGAAAGGAAGATAACCGATGAGCAGTACGCTTTCACAGCTGTTTGAAAACGTCGAATTATTGCCTGAAATAGCAAACGGCAAGGTTTTAAAAATAGTGAGCGACAAGTCGAAAAACATTCTGAATATAAATCTGGCGCTTGATGATCTTGTGCCGATGACGGAGCTTTTCAAAGCCAACGAAGCGCTTTCAAACGCGCTCGACGGCGTTGCCGTTACGCTTTACCCGAAATATCACCCCGCGCTTTTTACAAGCGATTACGTTTACGATATTCTCGAGCTTATCAAGAACAAAAACAGCTACGTAAACGGTTATCTTGACGGCGCGGAGATCTCAAACGACGACAATACATATGAGATAACATTAAGCTCCGGAGGCATTCGCGCTCTGGAGGGCTTTGGCATCGACAAGAAGATTGAAACGTTTGTCAAGGGCTTTTTCGATATGGTAATTCACATAAGCTTTACGTCGGAAAATGAATTAAATCCCGAGGAGCTTTTAAATAATGAAAAGCTCACCGTTGTGGCTCCTCCCGAGGCTCCCGCTCCACAAAAACCGCAGGGCGGGTATTCGAACGGACATTCGGGCTATTCGGGGAAAGGAAGAGCAAAAAAGCCGCAGTTTGCCGAGGAGCCGCAGGAAATTCTGCTTTCGTTTGAAAACGAGCATTTTGATAAATCCGCGAAGCTGTTCTATGGGAAGAACGATTTTAAATACCCCGAGCCGATGTCCGAGAATTTTGAAGACCAGGACACGGCGACTGTCTGGGGAGAGGTTTTCAAGACCGACGATCACACATCCCGCGACAAACAAACGCTGATTTATTCCGCGTATTTTTCGGACAAGACCTCCTCTCAGCTTATTAAAATCATAACGCCGTCCGAGAACACAGACACGGTCAAGAAGTATCTCGCCGTCGGAAAAACCGTGATAGTTTCGGGGAAATTCGAGTTCGACAAGTTCTCTAATGAGCTTAATATCCGCCCGAGCTCTATGGCGCTTATAACAACTCATTCCCGCAAGGACAACTCGGAGCAGAAGCGCGTGGAACTTCATATGCACACAAATATGTCCGATATGGACGCGATTACTCCCGCGGACGAGCTTATCAAGCAGGCATACGAGTGGGGGCACAAGGCGGTGGCTATCACCGACCACGGAAATCTCCAGGCGTACCCGCTGGCGATGAATACTATTGAGTCCATTAACAAGGACGACCAAAAAATGAAGCTCATCTACGGTGTGGAGGCGTATTTCGTCAACGACAGCGAAACGCTGATAACAGGCTGCGCGGATTATCCCATCGACGATGAGATCATAGTTTTTGACCTTGAGACCACGGGGCTTAACAGCCGCGACGACCGCATTATCGAAATCGGAGCGGTGAAGCTGAAAAACCGCGAGGTCGTTGAAGAGTTTCAGACGTTCGTAGACCCCGAGTGCCCGCTTTCCGATGAGACTACAAAGCTCACAAGCATCACGGAAGATATGGTGAAGTGTGCTCCGAAGGAGAAGGAAGCGATCGAAAAATTTATCAAGTTCGCGGGGAAAGGCGTGCTTGTCGCGCACAACGCGAGCTTTGACACGGGATTTGTCCGCGCCGTCTGCGAGCGGCAGGGGATAGACTACAAATTCAAATCCGTTGACACGCTCGCGCTTTGTCGAGCGGCGCTGCCAAATCTCAAAAACCATAAGCTCGACACCGTTGTGAAGGAGTTCAAGCTCGGGGATTTCGACCACCACCGCGCGATTAGCGACGCGAAGATACTTGCCGAAATCTTTTTAAAATTGATTGCAAATACGGCCAAGCTCGGAAAATTGGATAAGCTCGGCGATTTTAACAGGCTTGTCGGAGACAAGGACATAAAGTCCCTGCCGACGTATCACATGATAATTCTCGTACAAAACAGCGTTGGGCTTAAAAATCTCTACAAGCTCGTGTCGCTTTCTAACCTCGAGTATTTTTACAAAAAGCCGAGAATTCCGCTGTCGGTGCTTCAAATGCACCGCGAGGGTCTGATAATCGGTTCGGCGTGCGAGGCGGGCGAGCTTTTCCGTGCGATACTCGACAACAAGCCTCAGGAGGAGATCGAGAAAATCGCCGAGACTTATGACTATCTAGAAATTCAGCCAATCGCGAACAACGAGTTTTTAGTGCGCGAAGGCAATGTTAAAAACGACGACGAGCTTCGCGAGTTAAATAAGCGCATTGTCGAGCTTGCGGACAAGCTCGGCAAAAAGTGCGTTGCGACCTGCGACGTGCATTTCAAAGACCCCGAGGACGGAGTGTATCGAAAAATTCTCCAAGCGGGGCAGGGCTATAAGCACGCGGACAATCCACCGCCGTTGTTTGTCCGTACGACCGATG
>JAIDPG010000053.1 GCA_029062865.1 Oscillospiraceae bacterium | reverse complement strand
GGGGTAATGTTATGTTTTGTACAAAATGCGGAACTCAAAATCCGGACGGTGCCGCTTTTTGCGTTAAGTGCGGAACGCAGCTTGCGGCGAGCGCTCCCGTTGAGCTTCAGTCGGGGAAGCAGCCGATAAGCCAACCTTTGCCCGACGGCGCTCAGCCTGCCAAAAAGTCCAAGACCATGCCGATGATCATCGGGATATGCGGCGCGCTGCTCGCGGCGTTTTTGGTCGTGCTGTTTACGGTCATTCTGCCGAAAACTACGGTAAAGGGCAAGCTCAGGCACTCGTGGACGCGGGAGGACGGCTCGTATACCGAAACCTATGATTTTGCGCACAACGAGTACAGATACGGCTACGGAGACTTCAGAGTAGCCAACGGGTTAGGCTGGAGCGTTGACGGCGATGTTCTTTTGATAATCACTTATCCTTTTGCGGATATGCCCGATGTGACGAGAACCACAAGCTACAAGGTTTCGTTCGGCTCCGAAGACAGGGTAGTAACGTTGACGAATGTCGACGACCCCGCCAACGTGTTGACGTTTACCCGTGATGATTAGCCTATAGATAAGGACAAAACCGCCCTGCCGTGAGCAAGGGCGGTTTTTTACTGTTCTTCTCCGTGCCTTTTGTGATAACAGCAAGCAAATTTGCCGCAGGCATCGGAACTTGACAAATTCCTCAAAATATGATATACTGAATTCATAAGTTTATTTAGGAGAAAATGTTATGCTGTGTGATAAATGCGGGGCGGAGAATTTGGATAACGGGCGGTTTTGTACGATGTGCGGTCTGCCGTTTGGGGAAGAGCCTCCTAAATCGAAAAAAAGCGTGAGCTCGCGTACTGTAATTGTGACCGCGGCGGTTGTCATTGCGGCGGTGATGGTTTTGGTTTTCACGGTGATCGTTTCGCGGTTCAGCAACCGCGGGCGGCTTAAGCACGTTTGGCTTTCCAAGGATAACGGAACGGAGCTTACGCTGGATTTCTCCGAGAACACGGGAACGCTTGAAAATATGCTGAAATTCCCGATTGAGATTGATTGGACGCTCGACGGAGATCGTCTCTCCCTGACGATGCTTTACAAGGGGGAGCCGCTTGAGGACACCGAGGAATTTATAGTGTCGTTTGACGACGGCGGCAGGGTTATGCGCTGGTCGGAGGTCGGCGCGCCGTCGTCCGTTAAGGAATTCACGCGGCTTGATTAGATTTGGGAGGACGCGTTATGTTTTGCAGATTTTGCGGCGAGCCGATTTCCGATGACGCGAAATATTGCCCGAGATGCGGCGGGGAAACACCCGCAGATGAATTCTCCGCGGCGAAAGCTCCCATGCAAATTCAGATAATTCAAGGCGGCGCTCAGAATATTCAAAAAGCCGAAACCCCAACGGCTGCAAAGGTGCTTATCGCTTTAGTGGCTTTCGGCATTCTGGCGACGTTTTTGGGGATCGTTATCCCGATTATCGGCTCTAAGAGAAACGATAAAGAGGCGTTTGGTCACGCTTGGTCATATGACCTCGGCGACTCGGAAATCATTTACGATTTCCCAAACAACACGATGATATTCAAGTTTAACGACACGTCAATTGATTTTGAAATGGACTGGAAGCTGAAAGGACGCGTTCTGACGCTCTCAATCAAGGACGACGACCCCGAAAACTACAAGGTCTCGTTCAGCAACCACCGCCGGACAATGAGGCTTGCAAGCACCGAGGACGAGTGGGATATTATGACGCTTCGGCGGATCGGTTAGCCGATCGCTTGTTAATTTTGTTTTCCCCGCCGAAGGCGGGGAAAACGCTTTAACCGACGTTTTATTGGCAATATTATTCAAGATTGAATAAAAACCCTTGACTTTACTCCGAAAATATGTTAAAATAAAATAGTCAAGATTTTGCAAAGCTATATTTAGGAGGAATTTACTTATGTTTTGTCCAAATTGCGGAACCAATAACCCGGACGGGAGCAAGTTCTGCTCGGAGTGCGGCACGGTGTTTGAATCCGTTAAAACTCCGGAATCAGATACGCCCGCTCCGACCGTAGACGAAATTCTCGGTGAAATAAAATCCGAGCCTGTTGCTCAGCCCGCGCCCGTTGAACCTGCGCAGCCCGCGCCCGCTGAACCTGAGCAGCCCGCTCCCGCTGAACCCGAGCAGCCTGCTCCTGTGGAGCTCGCTAAGTCCGCATCCGTTGAGCCTGTTCAGCCTGCTTCCGTTGAGCCTGCTCAGCCTGTTCCGGAGCCTGCGCAGCCCGTTCCGGAGCCTGCACAGCCCGTTGAGCAAGCGCAGCCTGCGCCCCAGCCTATTCCGGAGCAGCCTGTCGCGCCGTCTGTTCCCGCACAGCCCGTGCAGCCTGCTGTAACACCCACGCAGCCCGCTCCTCAGCCGATACCGCAGCAGCCTATGCCGCAGTATCAGCAGCCCGCTTACGCGCAGCCCGCGGCTCCTGTTCCGAAGCCCCCAAAGCCCCCGCGCAAGC
>JAIDPG010000052.1 GCA_029062865.1 Oscillospiraceae bacterium | reverse complement strand
CAGCTCAACGACGAGCTCAACCAGATCGCAGACACCGACTTCAACGGCCGCGTTGCTCTTAACGGCGGTACGATGGCAGACGGTACTGTTGCAGGCGCTCCCGCAGTAGTAGCTGGCAAGCCCACCGTAAACATCAACAAGATCGACGATCCGACGGCTGCTATGTCTTATCACGGCGGCGTTCAGGGCGCGGTTGACGCTGGCGGAAACGGCGACGTCAACGTTGACGGCGTTTCTCTCAAGATCCGCGGCGGTGAGGTTGTTACCAACTCTGGCGTAGGCACCGGCGAATACAAGATCGGTAAAGACGCTAACGGCGCTGAGACCGTTTACACCGCTAAGACTCCTCTTAAGGTTCAGGACGGCAAGGTTTCCGGCGCGATCAACGCCACCACAAAGCTGAAGATCAACGCTGACACTACTGAGGTTACTATCTACGGTGAGAAGTTCAACGTTAAGGCTAAGTATGATGACAACGGCGATCTCGAGAGCTTCGATCTCCTTTACGCTTCCGGCGACGAGAAGGGCGAAAAGGCAACCGCGACTGCTCTTGGCGGAGCTAAGCTCTCCACCGAGGTTGACGCTGACAAGAACGGCGTTATCACTGTTGAGCAGACCTACACGATCGAAGATGATAAGGTCCTGAACAAGAACGATCAGGTAGTTGGTCATGTAAATCTTTCTAAGGGCGTATCCGTTTCCGACGCTTACGAGCATGGCACTCGCAACCTGACCTACTCGAACACTATCGCTCTCCAGATGGGCGCTCGTTCGAAGGATCTCGTTGACTTCACGTTCGCTTACACCACCTCCGGTATCGGCGATCTTACCGCTGACCTCGACATCTCCGCTCGCGGTCTCGGAACCAACCAGCTCACTCTCGTAACCGCAGAGAAGGCTAACGCGGCTATCGACCACATCGATAACGCTATCAACAAGGTTTCCATGGTTCGCGCTACGTTCGGTGCTATCCAGAACCGTCTCGAGTACAAGATCGACAACCTGACTACTACTCAGACCAACCTGCAGGAAGCAGAGTCCAACATCCGTGACACCGATATGGCTGACGAGATGATGAACTACACCAAGTACAACATCCTGCAGCAGGCTGCTCAGTCGATGCTGGCTCAGGCAAATCAGCAGCCGCAGAGCGTTCTGCAGCTCCTCGGCTAATATCCCGCAGTATGATCTCCGTGCCGCTTAAGCGGCGGCACGGGATTTTGCGGTATAACAAGCCGTTTAATTCCGAGGTCGTTATGACCGACAAAGGGAGGTCATTATGGCTGAAGAAGAAAAAAAGTCGTCCAACAAAAAAATTATCATTTTACTGATAATAATAATCGTGTTGCTTCTTGTCGGCGGCGCGGTGTTCTTTATCTGGAACGCTAAGTCCGGCGAGGGGGGCGAAAGCGCCACAAGCGGCAATCAGATTCCGCTTGAAGTAAACGCCGGAGTTCTCAGTCCCGATAAATTGAAGGAATGGAACGAAAGCGTGCTGGCAGAAATGGAGGACAACCAGATCCCCATTATTTACGCGCCCACTGCGACAAGTGTGGACGGCGAAAACTTCCTTTGCGAGATAGGTAATCCCGCCGGAGCGAAGTATTACATATATCTTGATATGTATTCCG
>JAIDPG010000051.1 GCA_029062865.1 Oscillospiraceae bacterium | reverse complement strand
GTAGACGCTCGACAGAAACATCAGCTTTTCACGCTCCGTCGTGTTCGGCTCCAGCGCGCCCATCATCAGGAAATCGTACAGCGCGTTCAGGACGATAAGCACGTCGGGCGGCGGGAACTCGCCGCTTGTCACCGCCTCGCAAAGCTCGATAGCGTCGTTAATCCGCGCCGCGTCCTTCGCGCGGAGCCACACCGTGCGGTCATAGACGTAAAGCGCGCGGCAGAGATTTTCTTTAACGCGGCTGTCGCAATGGCAGCGGAGAATCAGCAGCATTCCGCGGCGGAGCTTTTTATCGGGCTCGCCGGGACAATTCCCTACGGCGAATTTTGACGTTTCGTGATCTAATCGCGCCGCGTCCGTAAGGGGCGCGTTTTCTATGTTGAGGCAATGCGCGAGGATCTCCGCGGCGGTCTGCTTCAGCATCGGAAAGCCCTGCGCGAGCCGCTCGAAAAAACCGACCGTATACGACGGCGAGACGTACCGCCCGCCCTTTGAGAGGAACTTCTTCATAATATCGAGCGTGTATTCAAGCGCCGCCTGCGCCATATTCCAGTCGCTTTGCGAACGTATTCTGTCGACACATTCCGACAAATAGCGCTCCCAATTCTCCGTATCCTTAAGCCGCAGGATCCCCGCCGTCATCAAGCCGCAGCGGCTCTCGAAGTCGTTCGGGTACCAATCCAGCGCCTCGGAGAACGCCTTGAACGCGCCGCCGAAATCCCACTTTCCCAAAAACGCCTGCGCCTCGGCGCGCTTTTCCTTGCACTCCTCCATCCCGTATGTATCCTCGAACTCGCTTTCCCCGTCCTCCACTATAAGCTCGGAGAGGTCGGCTTCCAAAGCCAACTCGTCCGGGAGCGCCGCGCGAAGCCCCTCGAGAAGCTCCTCGCGAGCCTCGCTGTACAAAATATGCGTGCCGCAATAGCAGCAAAAGCCGCTGTCAAACTCGCTGTCGAGCATTATCATACGCTCGCACTTAGGGCAAACGCAGTATTCAAGCATAAGATCATCTCACTTTTTAAGTAAAAATTTCGCTCCACACAATATCAAAATCACGAAATCCGCTGTAATCGGAAACTCTAAAAGTGCATTTTTGCCCATCGTCCTTTTCTAAAGAAAAACCGCAGCCTTTGCAGGATTCAAAATCAAATTCCGTGTATTCGGTTTCCCCGCCGCTCGAATTATCAACACATACAATCTTGTATTTTTCTTGTTCGCTCAACGGATAGTACAGAGGAACGGAATGGTACAAAACAATATCGTGAGCTTTGTCGGCAGTGGTGAACGCCTTGTAATACTCATAGTCGCTGTACTTATTCTTTGATGTTATAAAGAGCAGAAAAAGTCCTCCGCATATGACAATAAGAATTGCCGCGATTATAACTCGGGCACGCCGTATTGATTTCTTTTTCATATGATTCTCCAATCAATGGGCTCGATGCCGTTGCATTTGAGGAACTCATTCGTCTTGAAAAAATGCCCGCAGCCGAAAAATCCGTTGAACGCCGAAAGCGGGCTTGGGTGGGCACACTCCAGTATCAGATGCTTCGGATTTGTAATGAGCTTTTTCTTGGCTCTTGCGTTGCCGCCCCAGAGCAAGAAAACTATCGGCGTTTCGTGCTGATTGAGAAGCTCGATCACCCTGTCCGTGAAGATCTCCCAGCCGTGCCCGCGGTGGGAATTCGCCGCGCCCTCGCGGACGGTAAGCACCGTGTTCAGCAGCAGCACGCCGCTTTTCGCCCAAGCGGTGAGCTCGCCGTGGCTTGGTATCGGCAAGCCCAGCTCGCTTTGTATTTCCTTGAAGATATTTTGCAGCGACGGCGGGGGCGGCGTGCCTTTTTTCACCGAAAAGCACATTCCGTGCGCCTGTCCCGCGCCGTGATACGGATCCTGCCCCAAAATCACCGCCTTGACGTCCGCGTAGGGCGTGGCTTTCAGCGCATTGAAGATGTCGTTCATCGGCGGGTAGATAACGCGGGAATTATACTCCGAGATCAGAAATTGCCGAAGCTGCAAATAATAATCCTTTTTGAATTCGTCCGCGAGAAGCGCGTCCCAATCGTTTCCCAAATTTACCATTACTTTTTGTCCTTTGATTTTTTATTTGATTTCTTTTTGGGCGAATTTTTCCGTGCGACCTCCTTGCCGCGTTTTTGCTTCGTCGAAAAGCCGAACGTGCCGATCTTCTTGCCGAGCGCGAAATACGTTCCGTGCGCGTAAGCAAGCAGCCCCGCCTGCTCTATCATCAGTCTTCCCTTTTCGTCGATGAGCTCCTCGTCAATGTTTACGGCGACGATCTCCGCCAGAAACATATCGTGCGAGCCTTTTTTTATAATATCGGTGACTTTACATTCAAGCGAGATTTTGCTCTGCGCTATCATCGGCGCGGAGATCTTCGTGCACGGCAGCGCCGTGAGCTTGCGCTTCGCGAGCTTATCCTCGTTTCTGCCCGATTTAATCCCGCAGTAATCAAGCGTTCTTACAACGCTCGACGGCATCATATTCACGCAGAACTCGCCGAACTGCTTGATTATTTCATAAGAATTCCGCTCCGGGCGGACGGAGATGTAGGTCGTCGGCGGGTCGGAGCTTACGATGCCCGTCCAAGCGATAGTAAGCGCCGCGGGCTTTTCGACCGTTCCGCACGAGACCAGAACCGCAGGCACGGGAGCGAGCAGGGTGCCGCCCTTCCAAGTAACTTTAGACATAAAACGTTCCTCCAAGAATCAAGAATTTTCAGCGGCAAGAAGCAAGAGCTCGCCTGACAACTAACAACTAACTACTATTCTCTAATTACTATTATAGCACAAAATCCAATATATTTCAATAAGTTATTGAAATATTTAGAAAAATGTGATATAATAATTACAAATCACAAAAGGAGGCTTTTTGCAATGCCATTTATCAACACAAAGTATTCGGGTGAGATTACGCCGGAGCAGGAAGTGAACATCAAGACCGATCTGGGGGCGGCTGCGGCTATTATCGGCAAGTCGGAAAACTGGCTTATGGTCGGGTTTGAGCCGAACTGCTCGCTGTATTTCAAGGGCGAGAAGTCAGAGAAGATCGCGTTTGTCGAGGTCAGCGCGTTCGGCAGCGCTTCGAGCTCCGCTTACGACCGGCTGACGGGCGCAATCTGCGAAACGCTTGGAACACACCTCGGCGTGCCCGCCGACAAAATCTACGTGAAATACTCGCCCACCGATCATTGGGGCTGGAACGGCGGGAACTTCTAATGCCGAAAAACAAAACGGTTTTCGTGTGCAGCGAGTGCGGCGCGGAAAGCTCGAAATGGAACGGAAAATGCCTGTCCTGCGGCGCTTGGAATACTCTCGAGGAGACCGAACCGATAACCGTCGCGGCGGGCAAAGCAGCGCCTGTTGGGGAATTCAAATACTCGCGCATTTCCGAGATAAGCTACAAGGACGAGACGCGATACGGCACGGGGAGCTCCGAGCTTGACCGCGTTCTCGGCGGCGGACTTGTCAAGGGCTCGCTGGTGCTTATCGGCGGCGACCCCGGCATCGGGAAATCCACGCTGCTGCTCCAGATCTGCGGCTTTATGGGCGACGAGCACACTATTCTCTACGTCTCCGGCGAGGAAAGCGAGCGGCAGATAAAGCTCCGCGCGGAGCGGCTCGGCGTGAAGTGCGACAATCTGTTTCTCGCGTCCAACAACAACTGCGAGAGCATTATAAAGGCGGTCGTCGAGAACAAGCCCGAAATGGTCATCATTGACTCGATACAGACGATAACGTCCTCCGCGCTGAACTCCACGGCGGGGAGCATCGTGCAAGTACGCGAGTGCACGGGCGCGTTTATGCGAATGGCAAAGTCCGAGGAAATTCCCGTGTTTATCGTGTCGCACGTCAATAAGGACGGCGGGATCGCCGGTCCTAAGATAATGGAGCACATCGTTGACACGGTGCTGTATTTCGAGGGCGAAAAGCAGCTTTCGTACAGAATTCTCCGCGCGATAAAAAACCGCTTCGGCTCGACGAACGAGATCGGCGTCTTTTCAATGGACGACGACGGGCTCCGTGAGGTGACAAACCCAAGCGAGATGATGCTCTCGGGGCGGCTGAAAAACGTCTCGGGAAGCGCCGTCGTGTGCGCAATGGAGGGCACGCGCCCTATTCTCGCGGAGGTGCAGGCGCTTGTCACGAAATCGAGTTTTTCCGCGCCGCGGCGAGTGGCTACAGGGTTTGACTACAACAGACTGTATATGATACTCGCTGTGCTTGAAAAGCGCTGCGGCTTCGCGTTCGGCGGCTTGGACGTTTACGTCAACATCGTCGGCGGCTTGAAAATTGACGAGCCCGCCGCCGACCTTGCCGTGGCAATGGCGTTGTGGTCGGGCTTGTGCGACAAGGCAGTCCCCGAGGACTTGCTTGTGTTCGGAGAAGTCGGCTTGGGCGGCGAGATACGCTCCGTAAGCCGTGTCCGCGAGCGCGTCAAAGAGGGCGCGCGGCTGGGCTTTACGAAATGCGTTATCCCGAAAAACTCCTTCAAGGAGCTTTCTAAAGCCGAGGATTACGGTATAAAAATAATCGGCGCGGACACTCTTTCGGGCGCATTCAAGGCGATCGGCGTCAAAAAGGAGGATAATTCCAAATGATAGACGAGTTGGAAATAATCGATGCAGCAATGTTTGATAAACACAAAAAGACCATCTATATGAGAATCTTTGATTACGGATACGCGGGCTGTAATTTGGACGAACGCCAAGAGATGCTGAGGCAAAAGGTCGAAAATTATGTCAATTACATTTTAAACGGCATTATGATCGAACATTTTTCGATAAAGGACAAGCACGTAAATAAGCTCAAATACAATATACAGCTGTTTGCACCGGAATATCCTCCGGAGGAATATCTCTATTTTTTGGGTTGGATAAACAGTGAGATCAGCAAAGCCAACACCGATAACGAGATAAAAGTCACCTGTGTTGCGCCGTAGGGAGTACTTATGAAGAAACGTTTGATCTGCGCGGGAATTTTCGCGGCGGTTCTCGGCATTGAGGTACTTATTGCGCTGTTCGTTCACGACGCATTTGTGCGCCCTTATTTCGGCGACGTGCTGGCGGTAGTTTGCGTGTACTTTTTCGCGCGGATATTTTTGCCGGAAAAGCCGCGTTATCTGTCAATATTCGTGACGGCGTTCGCGTTTGTCGTGGAGCTTGTACAGCTCACGCCGCTGTCCGAGATCCTCCCCTCGCCGCTTTCAATAATAGTCGGCGGGACGTTTGATTTTGCCGATTTGGCGTGCTATTTAGTAGGCGGCGTGATTTGCTTTTTAATCGACAAAAAATTCTTTTAAAAAACTCCCCGAAAATTTTTCGGGGAGTTTTTGCAGCGTTTTTGAATTTCCCGTGTATATGGAAATGAAGGGGCAAACCTTCTACTGTACAGTAAACTTTCGGAGGACATAATGAAACCAACGGAACAACGCCTTGCCGAGCGCCTGAAAAAAGGCGACGCGGCGGCTTTGGGGAAAATAATCGACGCGTTTTCGGGGTACGTCTGCACCGTTATCCGCAACTTCTCGCGCGGGACGTTGTCTGAGCAGGACATTGACGAGCTCTGCTCGGACGTGTTTTACAGGCTCTGGCAGAAGCGCGATAACCTTGACGCGGAGCTTGGGCTGAAAGCGTATCTCTCGGCGATAGCTCGAAACGCAGTGAAAAACCGCTTCAGAGCGCAGAAGCCGCCCGCCGAGGACATCTCCGAGCTTGAGCTCGCCGAAGACTTCTCGATCGAGGAGCTCGCCGAGCGCCGCGAGCTAATGCGGGCGCTTTGCGAGGCGCTTGAAACGCTCTCGGACGCGGAGCGCGAGGTGTTTTTGCGGTTTTACTTCTACGGGGAAAAGTCCTCCGAGATAGCGATAAAAACGGGCGCGGCGGAAAGCTCCGTGCGCTCGAAGCTCTCACGAACGCGGACGAAGCTCCGCGAATATCTGACAGAAAGGGGTTTTGAGTA
>JAIDPG010000050.1 GCA_029062865.1 Oscillospiraceae bacterium | reverse complement strand
CGATAAAATAGCGTTGTAAACATAAAAATACGGGTTTTCGGTCGTCGAGGCGATAAGCGTTATCGAACCGTCCTCGATGTATTCAAGCAGGCTTTGCTGCTGCTTTTTGTTGAGATACTGTATCTCGTCGAGATAAAGCAAGATCCCGCTGCTTCCGAGAAACGTATCAAGCTCGGCGACGATGTTCTTTATATCCTGCGTGGATGCGTTCGTGCCGTTCAGCTTGTGGAGCCGCATATTCGCTGATTCCGCGATAATTCGCGCGACGGTGGTCTTACCTACTCCCGAGGGCCCGTAAAAGATCATATTCGGTATTTTGCCCGATTGAATAACCCGCCTCAGCGGCTTGTTTTCACCGAGCAGGTGCGTCTGCCCTACGACCTCGTCCAGCGAGCTCGGGCGGATCTTATCTGCAAGCGGCATTTTACAGCCCTCTGTGCTCGCGGAGGAGCGCCTTTATCTTCTCCTTCGGGTCCATTACGTTGCTTATCGAGGTGTCGTGGTTTATCGACGCGATGAAATACGCTATGTATTTCGACACGTCGACCTCCTTGTACCACGGGCGCTTGAGCAGCTCGGGCGTGCGGTAGGTCAGGTTCGAGCTGAACACCGCGTCGATCATTCCCTCCTCATAAGCCTTGTCAAACGCGTCAAGTCCGTTTGTGAAGATGCCGTAAGTCGCGTAAGCGAAGAAACGCTTTGCCTTGCGCTTTTTGAGCTCCGTCGCGATGTCGAGCATCGATTCGCCGGAGGAAATGATATCGTCCGCGACAAAAACCGTCTTGCCTTCGACCGATGTTCCGAGATATTCGTGCGCGACGATCGGGTTTCTGCCGTTTACGATAGTCGAGTAATCACGGCGCTTGTAGAACATTCCCATTTCGACCTCAAGCATCGAAGCGTAGAACATATTGCGGTTGAGCGCGCCCTCGTCGGGGCTGATAACCATAAAATGCTCCTTGTCAATAACCAGATCGGGGAACGCACCGAACATCGCCTTTAATACCTGATAAGACGGAATTACATTATCAAAGCCCATAAGTGGGATTGCGTTGCAGACGCGCGGGTCGTGCGCGTCCACGGTGATAACGTTCGCGACGCCCATGCTGTGCAGCTGCTGGAGCATAAACGCGCAGTCTAAAGACTCGCGGTAGGAGCGCCGATGCTGTCTCCCGCCGTAAAGCAGCGGCATGATCACGTTTATGCGGTGCGGCTTACCGCTCGCCGCTTGGATAATACGCATAAGATCCGCATAGTGGTCGTCGGGAGACATATAATTCTCGCGGTCGAACAGCTTATACTTGCAATTGTACGCGCCCACGTCAATAAGGATAAACAGATCCTTTCCGCGGACGGTATTCTTGATAAGTCCCTTAGCGTCGCCCGAAGCAAAGCGCGGACAGTCCGCCTCGATAAGATAATCGTGTACGGGTTTTCCGTTTCTGTCCGCCCAGCGCGTGAGGTAGCTGTTAATTCGCGCGCCAAGCTCCTCCGTGCCGCGCATCGGGATAAGCCCGATAGGTGCAACCTCGTTATATTCCGAATAGAGAACCTCCGTGTTTTTTATAGTAGACATTTTTCTCTTCCTCTCGTTTTCGATGTTCTTAGAGTTTTATATATTCCGCGATTGCCGCGTAATGCTTTATGCTGAATTGCTCGGGAGCGATTTCCTCCAGCAGCTTCATATGCTCCGATTCCCATTTTTCAATTTCCTCTGGAGAAAGCGACGCGCCCACTCCCCTGCACGACTTCATTCTGCCGTTCCAGCTCTCGCGCGTGAACGGGACAAGCAGCGGATATTCCTCGCTGTAAACCGATTTGAACCTCTCGAAATAGCACTCGGGAATGTGGATCGGGTGAACGGTCTCCCCTGCCCCGCTCCATTCGGGATTGTATTTCAAAACCAAATTCTCGCTTGCGCCCGCGATTTTGTCCTCGAACGGAAGCCAAGCCATATACAGCACCAAAATCCGCCCGTGCGGCTTAAGCATACGATACAGGCTCGGCATAATGCGCTCGTGGTCGAAATACCAAAAGCACTGACAAGCGGTTATCACGTCGAACGAACTGTCGGGGAAATCAAGCGCCTCGGCGGGCATCGCGTAATAATCGATGTCCATACCCTCGGACAGGCGCTTCGCCTGTTCTATCTGATTTTCGGCGATGTCAACTGCCGACCACTTCGCGCAGTATTTTTGCATATTCCGCGGAAGAACGCCCGTGCCCGTGCCTATATCAAGCACGCTTTGACCGCCGACGCAAAGCCCGCGTTTTACGATACGCTCATAAAATTCGTCGGGGTATATGTCGCGGAACCTTGCGTAGTCCTCCGATGTCCTGCCC
>JAIDPG010000005.1 GCA_029062865.1 Oscillospiraceae bacterium | reverse complement strand
CTATCAGAGTTATCGGCGAGCTTTTCAAGACGTATATTCTCTGCGAAAGCGGCGAGAGCTTGATTTTGATCGATAAGCACGCCGCCCACGAGCGAATAAACTTCGAGCGCTTCAAAAAGGAGCGCAACACCAACGTCCAGCTTCTGTTAGAGCCGAAATCCGTGTTCCTGCTGCCCGAGGAATTCGACGCGATAAGCAATTTCAGAGCGCAGCTTGAAAGCGTCGGCATTTCGCTGAAATTCGAGGACGGCGGCAGAGTTGTCGTCGATGGGCTTCCCGAGCCGCTTGTCGGCTGCGACCCGGAGGATCTTCTCCAGAGTGTCGCGGAGACGCTCGCCGAAAACAACACGAATGCCGAGGGCTTGCTGTTTGACGAGGTGCTTCACACAATGGCGTGTAAGGCGAGCATCAGAGCGAACGAAAATCAAGACATCACGGAGCTCGCTTACCTTGCGAACATAGTCCTGAAGGACAACGACATACGCTATTGCCCCCACGGCAGACCCGTTTTAACGCAGATATCCAAGCGGCAGATCGAGAAATATTTCGGGAGGATAGTATGAACGCGGTTGAGAATTATTATGCCGGAAGAGAGCTTCTGGATAACGCCCGTTATGCGGAGGCGATTGAGTTTTTTAATGCCTCCGTTGAATTGGAGAGTCATTTTAAGCCATACGAGTGCTTGTCGCGCTGCTATGCCGCGTTGAACGAGCCCGAAAAGGCGTTTGCGTGTATTTCGGCGGCTTACGGGCTTAACAAAAGAAATGATAAAGTTGCGCTGGGATATGCCAAGGCTCTTGCCAATTACAAAAAAGACGCTGCTGCGGCGAGGGGCATTCTCGCGGAAATCCTTATTAGAAACCCATCATACAACCCCGCGAAGCGATTTCTGAACGAGCTTTCGGACGCGAATTAAGGAGACGATATGCTTTCCCTATCTCAAAAATTCAGACCCGTTCTTTCCACGCCGTTCGGGCGCGTGGGCTATCGCGAGCTTGCGCCATGCGACGCTTTAAAGCCGTATGTCTGCTGCTTCTGGACGGAAAAGTATGCCGCGGCGCGTGAGATACTTGTGATTCCCGATACCTGTATGGATATTATCTTCAGGCTCGGCAAAGGCGCGGGGAGCTTTTTCTGCACGCTGGACGAGCGCTCGTTTTATTCTCGAAGCGTCGGCGAGGAGCTTTTCGGGATACGATTCTACGCGTGGACGGCGGGGCTTTTTTCGCGGCGGGATTTTTCGAGGAACGGCGGGAAAGCGCTTTGCGTTGAGGAATTTTTCGACGGGGCTTCCGAGCTGAGCTCCTCGATAGCGCACGCGCAAACATTCGAGGAGCGCGCCGCTGCTGCCGAGAAATGGTTGCTGAAGCGCCTCGAAAATATCCGCGCAAATAACGACCTGCTCAACGCCGTTGATCTTCTGCTCGAGACCGACGGACGCGCCAAAATCGCCGATATCTGCTTGCACACGGCAATATCACCGCGAGGGCTCGAACGGCTGTTCAAGCGGGAAATGGGCGTTTCCCCAAAGACTTTTTCGGGGCTGGTGCGCTATCAGCTTTTGTGGCGGGAAATGGCTCTGCGCGGCGGCTTTGACATACTCGACGGTGTGGAAAAATTCGGCTATTTCGACCAGGCACACCTGCTCAACGATTTCAAAAAGCGTCATCTTATGAACCCGAAAGAGGCGCTTTATTACGCGAATAAATACGCGAAAAATTCAAATAGTGTCGCATTTTTACAAGACTTCCGATAAATTATATTGTACACTTAAATTATCGCCAGGCGATATATATTTGAAACGAGGTGTACTTATGGATTTTGAGGATTTCCTCCAAAGCGTGGGGGAAAGCAACAGGGCTTTCGTCGCGGAGCTTCACGAATTTTTGACCGAAAACGGCTGCAAATGCGACATCAAGGAAGCCAAAAGCGGCTTTGTCGTGTCGTATCTTAAAGCCAAGAAAACGCTGATGAATTACGTTCAGCGCAAGACGGGAACAAAGGCGCGTATCTATGCGGCGAACGTCGGGAGCTATCAGGAAATGCTCGACACTCTGCCGCCGAAAATGAAATCGGATATCATCAAAGCCGCGCCGTGCAAGCGCCTTCTTGATCCGACCGCGTGCAATCCCAAGTGCTCTATGGGCTATACGTTCACAATGGACGGCGAGGAATACAAAAAGTGCCGCTCCACGGCGTTTATGTTCGCGCTGTCGGAGGAAAACAACGGATCTATAAGGGAATTTCTGGAAAGGGAGCTTGGATATGAGTAATATTATCGAATCAAGATGCGGAATTTTATGCGGAGAGTGCGAATATCGCGAGAAAATGGGCTGCAAGGGCTGCACGAATATCGAAAACCCGTTCTGGGGAGAGTGCCCGGTAAAGGCAAGCTGCGAGGGCAAGGGTCACGAGCATTGCGGGCAATGCGCGGAGTTCCCGTGCAAGCAGCTGAACGACTTCGCCTACGACAAGGAGCAGGGCGACGACGGCAAGCGGCTTGAGCAGTGCAGAAGGTGGGCGAAGGGAGACGGGGATGTCATCTAAACCGGAATTTGTGGAATACGTCGCGGAGCAATGCCGCGGCGCTGGCGAGATAACGTATAAGAAGATGTTCGGCGAGTACGGGCTGTACTGCAATGGAAAGATCTTCGCGCTGATATGCGACGATGAGTTTTTCGTCAAGATAACCGAGGCGGGAGAGCGGTGGGAGCTGCCGAAGAAGCCGCCCTACGACGGGGCTAAGGACTATTTCCTTGTCGAGGACGTAGACAACGCCGAGTTTCTGACGGAGCTTGTAACGACTACGTACAATGCGCTCCCCGAGCCTAAACCCAAGAAACCTAAAAAGAAAGGTTAAGTCAAGATCTACCTACCCAAAACGCAGGAAAAACCAAAAAGTGTCAGCCGAAGCGAAGCGTAGGCTGACCGATTCCGTCAGCGCGGCAGAGCGCGGGTTGACGTACCGTCAACCCTCGAAGCGAGCGGAGCCGCGGTGACGGAATTTTGGATTTTCAAATTAAAATAAGTTTCTTGACAAAAATTGTATTAAATGATATAATGGCATTATGAACCGAAAGGGCATAATGCCATTTTTTATAATTTAGTCTCGAAAGGAAAACCGAAAAATGTGTTGGATCTACGATCGGATCGAGTATCTGTCCACACCCTGCGGAAAAATTCTAATCACGGATGAACACGGGCAAAACTGTAAATTTTCCGTTAAGCCGAATTCGTACAATGTCGATTATGAATTGTATAGCGGCACGGAAGATGAAATAATATTGGAAACGGACACAAATTATTCGATTTATATCAATACCGTCGATTTGGAAATTGGGCATATTTATAAAATACGGCTTTATGGCGGCAAGCTTCATTATGGCGACAGCGATGAGCGTACGGTTTGCGTTTCGGGTACTTATAACTGTTTCAGCATAGCAATCGGAGCGTATGATCCGAATGAAGATGAAAAGCTTCATCAGGCTTGTGATTATTCGGAAAAACAGGGCTTGAATCAGATCGTTTATCCACCGAAATATGATGAGAGCCGATTAAAGGAATATGATGTTGAAATGCTGGAAGATTGTTCCGGCTTCTCGTTTCGTTTGATCGACCGTTCAAGAGAGTGGATTTATTTCCCGGTTGCTTGGATCAAAAACGCTCATAATATAGAGGAATATGAGGGTGCGGTGGAGCTTTGGACTACATAATTTTAAAATATGGGGCATAGTGCCTTTTGTTTTGAAAGGAGCTCGCAATGAAAAAAGCATTAGTTTTCATCTCGGTAATGATTTGTGTATTCTTTTCACTGGGCGTAAACGCGTTTGCGGATATGGGACCTAAGCCCTCCGTCACGGTTTATGTGAACGGCGTGGAGGACGGCAGGGAATATTATGTCGCGCTTATTGAAAAACGGGAATATGACGAAAAGTACGCCAATAAAAATGATGAGGTGCAGAATAAAATAAACGAGTTCGCCCGCGCCGACGGTTATAGCATAGGCAACCACCCCGTGGAAAAGCCTTATCATAAGATGACCGGTCAGGACAGCGCGAGATGGGGCTATATGCCGCCGCAGACGTTTAAGATACTGCTGTATTTCCCCGATAACGAGAGCTTCCTTGTAAGCGAGGTGCAGGATAAATACGCGTTTAATTCGTATTACACGGTTGAAGTAAACGGCGATTCGCTTACCGTCGTCCCACATGGCGGAGGCGTTAAGGGAATTGTGGTGGAGGTCGTTGGACTTCTCGTCAGAATAGCGCTTACGGTGCTTATTG
>JAIDPG010000049.1 GCA_029062865.1 Oscillospiraceae bacterium | reverse complement strand
ACCTACGGGCGCGTTTCGGTGGAGCTCGGCAGCGCGGCGCTCTCCTGCGGCGCGGATTTCCTGCGGCTTGTTGTGATAAACCCGCTCCCGGAAAAGGTTTACGAGATCGCGCTGCAATACGAAAAAATTGTGTTCTTCGAGGAGGGCTCGATAAAGGGCGGCGTCGGCGAGGGCTTGCTTTGCGAGCTTTGCAAGCGCGGCTTCAGAGGCTCGGCGGAGATAGTCGGCGTGGACGGCGAGTTCGTTCCGGCGGCGACTATGAAAGAACAGCTCGCAATGTTCGGGCTTGACGAAGCCTCGATGCGGGAGAAGCTGACGGAGGTGCGTCGATGACGGTTTCCGACAGCGAGAGGAGCTTTCGATATGAGGTGCGGGACGAAGCGGAGCAGTCCATAAAGGCACTGAACATAGACCGCGCGAATTTCCGCGAGGTTCCGAAAACCGAGTGGGAGCGCGTTATAAAGCGGTTCTACTACACGTTCATCGACTATGAGCATTACCCGAAGATACATCTGAATTACTTATGGCTGCATTTCCGCTCCGATCTGCGCTATATGGGGCATATTCAAAACGGAATCCACACCGCCGACTGGGTGGAGTTCGTGGATAAAATCGACGAGCTTATCCCGAGAGAAAACCGCCCCGCCGAGTACTACTACATAAACGACCATGGCTGGGTCTACGAGGGGAAGCTGCCCGAGATAACGCAAATTCTCGGCGACTGTTCCGCGAGGATCGAGGATTTTTACATACTTCCCAAGCGAGAGCGGTTTGACTGGGTGGTGTGCTACTGCGGCGACGGCGATAGTATGGGGATTTATCTGAGGTAACAAAAATGCGTCTGGACACGTACTTAAGCGAGAAAGGGCTCTGCAAAAGCCGCGCGGCGGCGCAGGAGCTGATAAAAAGCGGCGGCGTTTCGGTGAACGGAAAACCCGCCTTGAAAAACTCGCTGGACGTGTCGGACGGCGACGAATTAACGCTCGACGAGGCGAAAAATCCGAAATACGTCGGGCGCGGAGGCTTGAAGCTCGAAAGGGCGCTGGAGCTGTGGGAAATCTCGCTCGCGGGCAAAACCTGCCTGGACGTCGGCGCTTCGACGGGCGGCTTTACGGATTGTATGCTACAACACGGCGCGGCGAGGGTGTTCGCGGTGGACGTGGGGAGCGGTCAGCTCGCCGAGGCACTCCGAAGCGATCCGCGCGTGGTCTCGCTCGAAAACACGGACATACGCGGGTTCGACCTGCAAGAGCCCGCGGACTTCATCGGCGCGGACGTGTCGTTTATCTCGCAGAAGCTCATTCTGCCGCATATTTACAGGCTGCTGAAAACAGGCGGCGCGGCGGTGGTTCTCATAAAGCCGCAGTTCGAGGCGGGGAAGAGCGCCCTCAACAAGAAGGGCATTGTAACAAGCGAAAAGGTTCGGGAGAGCTGTGTTCGCGAAATACAAAAAACCGCGGAGCAATGCGGTTTCGCGATTATCGGCGAGGAAAAATCCCCGATAACGGGCGGGGACGGCAACATCGAGTATCTGCTCGCGATCAAAAAGTAAGGAGGCGCGGAAATGCAAACGAGAGTTCTGATCGGCTATAATTCGGAGAAGGACGGCTCGGTGGAGCTGTCCGCAAAGATCTCCGCGCTGTTGCGGGAGAACGGCTTAACGCCGTGCGTTTACGGGCATAATTCGACAAACGCCGAGAAAATCAACGCGGAAATCGTCGAAAGCCCCGGCATTTGCAGCTTTATCGTGACGGTCGGCGGCGATGGCACTATAATCAAGTGGGGCAAAATAGCCGCGGAGCACGACCTGCCGCTGCTCGGTGTGAATATGGGGCGGCTTGGGTTTATGGCGACGCTGGAGCTCGACGAGATCTCCCGTATTCCCGCGCTGCTTCTGGGCGAGCCCGCGATAAGCCGCCGTATGCTTCTCGACTGTAAGGTTCGGCGCGGCGACAAGATCATCTTCTCGGAGAGCGTTGTCAATGACGTTATCGTCTCGCGCTCCAGCGTGTCGAAGCTCCCGGAATATGTGATAAGCGTCGGCGAGGCGGAGGTCTCGCGCGTCCGCGCGGACGGCGTGATCTTAAGCACCCCGACGGGCTCTACGGCGTATTCCCTCTCGGCGGGCGGACCTATCCTCGCGCCCGATATTGAGTGCATAGAGTTCACGGCGCTGTGCCCGCACACGCTGTTCAACCGCCCGATGATTTTTTCAACCAATCAGCCTGTCACAATCAGGATTTGTCATTACCAGAACAGCCGCGCGACGTTCTCCGTTGACGGCGGCAAGGGTATCCCGTTCCTCGACGGCGACACGCTTCAGCTCACGCGCTCCCCGCGCTCCCTCGGGATAATAGAAACAGGCGCGGGCTTCTATGGGGCGATACACAATAAGCTAATCATGCCTATCAAGTAGCTAGAGAATAGTTGTTAGTAGTTAGTTTTGGCGGCGCATTTAGGCGCTTTATCACTTACAGAAACAAACCGGAGTCGCATCAAATTTCAAAAAGTGTCAAGATTTTCGAAGAAAATCTTGACCGGTTCCGTCAGCGGTGCTGCTCGCAACGGAGCGAAGCGGAGTGGAGAGCAGCATCGGTGACGGAATTTTGAAATTTAAATTATGATAAGTAAAAAACAACGCCACACGGCGATCTTAAAAGCAATCTCCGAATACGAGGTCGAAACGCAGGACGAGCTTCGGCGTATTCTGGAGGAGGACGGGATAAGCGTCGGGCAGTCGACGCTCTCCCGCGATATCCGCGAGCTCGGCATTGTCAAGCGCCTGAACGAGAACGAGGTCAACTGCTACTATTCCGGAATGTCGGCTTCGGGCGCGGAGTATAACAGCATCTTCGCGCAGAGTGTGCTGTCAATCGACCACGCGCAGAATATGGTTGTGCTGAAATGCCGCGCGGGGCTTGCCAACGCCGCGTGCGCCGTCGTAGATGAACAGGGCTTCCCGACGGTCATGGGCTCGATAGCGGGCGACGACACGGTGTTTATCCTCACAAAAAGCGAAAATCATGCCGTGCAGCTTATCGCGGATCTTACGCGGCTGACGAGGAAGTAACTAACTACTAGCGACTATTAAACTAAAAACTAAAAGGAGTGTTTCGCGGTGCTTCGTGAGCTTTCAATCGAAAATCTTGCCGTAATCGTGAACGCCTCCGCGCGGTAAAAAATTATTTTTTTTTAGTTTTTTTGTTCCCCAAAAAAGAGGGGGAAATCTGCGCCTTTGGAGCGGGCAAATAACACTTGAAATCAAAGGAGGGTATCGCGGTGCTTCGTGAGCTTTCTATCGAAAATCTTGCCGTTATAGAAAAAGCCTCCGCGCGTTTTGGCGGGAGCTTTAACGTGTTCACCGGCGAAACGGGCGCGGGTAAAAGTATTCTCATCGGCGGCATTAACGCGATACTCGGACATCGCACGACCAAGGAGATCGTCCGCACGGGCGCGAAAAAAGCCGTCATCACGGCGCTTTTCGACGAGCTTCCGAGCCACGTTTCGGAGAAGCTTGAGGAGCTCGGCTTTGATTTCAATGAGGACGAGCTTCTGCTGACGCGTGAGATCTTCGCGGACGGCAAAAGCAACGCGCGGATAAACGGCCGCCCTGCCACCGCCGCGATGCTTAAAGAGATCGGCAGTTTACTCGTCGACGTCCACGGGCAGCACGAAAACCGTATTCTGATGTCGAACGACAACCAGCGCGATATTCTTGACAACTACGGAGAAATAACCGGGAAGCTCGCGCCGTACCGCGAGAAATTCCGCGAGTTCGCTAAGGTGTCAAAGCGCCTGAAAACGCTCCAAGAGGAGCTCAAGACCCGCGAGCTGAAAATCGGGCACCTGACGGCGGTCGTTGAGGAGCTCTCGGCGCTTGGGCTTGAAAAGGGCGACGGCGAGAGCTTAGAGCAGGAGCTGGAGCGCGTCCGCGGCACCGCGAAGATACAAACCGCGGTCTGGACGGCGTACAACGCGCTTAACTCCGAAAACGGCGGCTCGGTGTCCGACTTGCTTCAAAAGGCGCTGGAAACGCTCCGCAACGTGGAATTCGCCGAGCCTAAGGTGAAAAAACTCGCGGACAGGATAGCCGCGCTTATCCCGGAAACGGACGACATCGCGGGCGAGCTTTTCTCGCTCACCGCCGATGATTACGAGGAGCGCGAGGCGGCGATCTCCGATAAAGTTTCCGCGATAAAGCACGCCAAGCGCAAATACAACCGCGACGCGGACGACTTGATTGATTACCTTGACGAATGCAAAAACGAGCTTGCAACACTGTCAAACGCCGACGACGAGATTGAAAAGCTCACCGAGCAGCGCCGCGAGCTTGCCGAGGAGGTGCGCGTTTTAGCGGACGAGATCTCCGATTTAAGGAAAAAGGCAGCCGAAGCGCTCTCGGACGAGATCTGCGAGCAGTTAAAATTCCTTGATATGCCGAACGTGAGAATTCTTTTCGCGATAGAGCCCGACAAAATCACGATAAACGGGCGCGACAGCGTTGAAATGCTGATTTCCGCGAACGCCGGAGAGGAACCCAGACCGCTTACGAAAATCGCGTCGGGCGGCGAGCTTTCGCGAATTATGCTCGCAATAAAAAGCGTCCTCGCGGACGCGGACGACATTCCGACGCTGATTTTCGATGAGGTTGACGCGGGTATCAGCGGGCGCGCCGCGCAAAAGGTCGGCGTGAAGCTCCGCGAAACCGCCGCCAAGCGCCAGGTGCTCTGCATTACGCACCTAGCGCAAATCGCCGCCAAAGCCGAGCTGCATCTCTTGATCGAAAAGGAAACCGACAACGAGCGAACGTTCACGAGAATCACCGAACTGGATCAGGAGGGCAGAGTGCGCGAGCTCGCGAGAATAATCGACGGCACAGAGAGCGAGAGCGCTTTGGAAACTGCGCGGGAGATGCTTACAAACAAATAACAAACAGACTTTTTCAACGGACTGAAAATTCCCCCGCGGAGCGGGGGAATTTTTGTTTTATCTCACCTCAACGATTGTGATGTTATCGCTTGCGACCTCGACCTCCGACAAAAGCGCGTTTTTGATCTTCGCCGCGCCTGCCGCGTCGAGCCCGTTGGTTTTCACGATAATGTTCGCGCCGCTGTCACTTAGGTAGCACAGTGCGTCGGAGAAGCCCTGAGCCTTCAGCATAGTCTCGATTTTCGTCTCGCTTGTCATACGCTCGGAGAGAAGCTTCGCGTTCGTCTGCACGACCGTCAGCTCGTCTTTCGTCATATCGCCGCCCTGGTACATTCCCGCGAGGACCTGCGCCGCCTCATCGCGGCTTTGCTGTTTGTCGAGCCGCGCCTTCGCGAAGTACGCCGCGCTGTCGGACATATCGTCCGAGACAAACGCCGCATCGCCGTAATTTGCCGAGGCGCTTACCTGCGTGCCCGAGGTGCTTGCCGCGGGCTTTTTCTTCGCCGAGCCCACCGCGAAATTCACCGCGACCGCCGCTCCGAGCAGCACCGTCAGCGACGCTATCACGATCTGCTTTCTTCCGATAATTAAATTCAGCCTTTTCATTATAATATGCCCCTTTCAAATTTTAATTAGTTACATAAACACTAGAAACGCAGATGTTAAGCGCCAAGGCTACGG
>JAIDPG010000048.1 GCA_029062865.1 Oscillospiraceae bacterium | reverse complement strand
AACAGATCGAGAAGCGCGGCGCTGTCCAGCATTCCGTATTTCTCCGCGATGATCAGCAGGTCGTGTCTGTTTTCTTTTATCATCTTCTCAAACAAAAACTTCACGTTGAGCTTTTTGTAGCACTTGTTCTTCGCGAGGATCTCAAAAACGTCCGCGCGGAAGCTGTCGCATTGTATTATCTCTTTGCCTAACGTCGCACGATAATCCGCTTTGCAAATGCGGCGAAGCTCTCCGAGCGAGCGCGTCATACTCATCGCGATAATTTCCGGCGGGAGCTTTTCGCAGTCGTGGAAAACGCGCGGACCTAATTCAATATTCTCGGGCGGTGTGCTGCCCCATTCCACGCTGCGCAAATTCCGGCACTCCGCAAACACATAGCCCGCGAGCTTTATCGGACCGCTTGGCAGCTTTACGCTTTCCAGCGCGCTGTCGCCGAAGGCGATTCGGGCAATATAGCGGACGCTCGGCGGGATCACGACGCGCTTTAGAAAAGTCCCGTAAAAGCAGCCGCAGATCATCGTCACGGGCTTGCCGTTAAACTCCGCGGGGAGCTCAAGCTCGGTTATCGTCGGGTCTTCACGCTTAAGATACTCCGCGAGCATATACCCGCCGATGCTTTTGTCGGAGTTTATTTCAAATCTGTAAAGTCCGTCCTCGCTAAATGGCAAGATCGCCGCCTCCTTTAAACCCGAATTTCCTGTTTTTATAATCAAGCAAAAACGCCGTGATTTCCGTTTTGCCGTTTTCCGCGGAATACTCAATAAGCAAATCAACAAGCGCGGCGCTCTCCAACATTCCGTGCTGCTCGGCAATCGGGAAAAGCCCCGCCTTGCTCTCGTCCGTTATGCGTCTGAACAGATGCTTCAAATCGCATTTTTGAAAGCAATTGTTTTTCGCGAGGAGCTCAAAAACGTCGGGGCGGAAGCAATCGAAACTCGTTGTATAGCTTCTGTCTGTCATTCTGAAAAGATCGTTTGGGAAAACGGGCGTTGTAATGTCCGTCGAGCGAACCAGCCCTATCGCGACCGTTTCGGGCGGGAGCTTCGGGCAGCCTCTGAAAATATGCATCTGAATTTTCGGAGCGCCGCCGAACTCCGCGCGCTCAAGCTCCGCGCAGTCCTCAAACGCGCCCCAGTAGAGCTCTTTCAGGCTTTTCGGGAGCTTGACGCTTTTCAATCCCGTTCTCGCAAACGCGTAGTTTGATATAAGCTCAAGCCCCTCGGAAAGCTCAACCTCCTCTAGCGTCGGGATATTGTAAAACGCGTTGAACAAAACCTCCCGGACGCTCCCCGGGATTTTCACGCGCTTTATATGTTTCGAGTACGCAAAGCTCCCGTGCGATATACTTGCCACGGGCAGCCCTTTATACGCTGCGGGGAGCTCAAGCTCCGTCACGCTCGGGTCGTTTTTTTGGCGATAATCCGCAAGCGCGTAACCGTTATCCGTTTTCTTGAAGCCGAAAAGCTCGTCAACGCTATAGCTCAAACTTATCCCCTCCGTTAAAGCCGAATTTCCTGTTTTTATAATCAAGCAAATACGCCGTGATTTCCGTTCTTTCGCTTTCAATCGCTTTGGCAAGCAGCGAATTGACAAGCTCCGCGTATTCAAGCAAGCCGTATTTCTCGGCTATCGGCAGCGCCTTTATGTTGTTTATTCCTATAAAAGCTCCGAGAATTAATTCGAGATCATTAGTGGTCGTTTCGCGGTAGCAATTGTTTTTCGCGAGAATTTCAAACACCTCTGACGCCTTGTCGGGGCTATCCATATCAAAAATCCACAGAGCCGGGCAATGTCCTTTTTCAAACGCCGCCGTGAGGTTCGCGGACCGCAGGAGCCCTATTGCGAGTGTTTCCGCCGGGAGCTTATCGCAGCCGGTAAAAACGTCGCTCTCAAACTCTATTTCAGCCCCCGGCTCAAACTCCGCCGACTCCAAATTCCAACAGTCCGCAAACGCGCGGTAACAAAGCGTTTTTATGCTTCTGGGGAGCTTTACGCGTTTAAGATACATCGCCGCCTCAAACGCTCCGGGAGCGATTACCGTAACGGGCTTGCCTTTCCACTTCTCGGGGATCTCCGGCTCCGTTACGCTTGGGTCGGCTCCTTTTAGGTATTCCTTGACGGAATATCCGCCGTCGGTTTCGTTGAACCTATAGAGCTCGTCAACGCTATAGCTCAAAATTATCACCGCCGTTTTTAAACCCGAATTTCCTGTTTTTCAAATCCAGAAGATATGCCGTGATTTCGGTTTTGCCCTGCTCCGCGGAATATTCTGTAAGCTCGTCCGCGAGAGCGGCGGTCATCGCGCTGCAATCCTCAATAAAGCGCAAATGCTCCGTGCAGCTTTTTTCAATATAAAATGCCAGTATCTCAAGCCACCACTCTTTTGCGTTGAAATTGCTAAGACAGTTGTTTTTCAAGGCGAGCTCGAGAACATCGGGGCGGTTGAGAAGCCACGAGTATTGCGGATATGTGTTTGCCAGAGAACGCTGATTGTTAAACACGTTTCCCGGAAGCGGCTGCGCAATGTCCAACGAGTGCAACTCCCCCGCGAGAATAAGCTCTGCGGGGATATTCACGTCGTTACAAAACACGCCCGACTCAAGCTTCGGGCGCGAATTGAAGCCCACCGTGCGCAGCTCTCCGCAAAAGCCGAACGCAAGACCCCCGACCTCCTAAAGGCTTGAAGGAAGGCTTACGAAGCTCAGCTTTTGGCAGTTTAGAAACGCGCAGTCTCCTATTCGCCGAACGCCCTCGGAAACAAACACCTTTTGCAGCTCACAAGAGCTTCGGAAAGCGTCCCTGCCTATCTCCACAACGGGCTTTCCGCGGTATTTCGCGGGGATTTTTATTTCGGTCACGGGCTGCACCGCCGGGTCGGAAAAGTAGTTGTATTGAGCGAATTTTGTAAGCACATACCCGCCCTTGCTTTTATCTTTCTCAAAGCTGAAAAGCTTGTTTGCAGTAAGTAAATCAAATAACATAATTATCTTCCTTGTCAAACCCGAATTTCCTGTTCTTCAAATCCAGAAGATACGCCGTGCACTCTGTAATTTGCCGCTCGGCGGAATAGCTTATCAGCTTGTCGAGGATCTTCGCGCTCGGCAGCAATCCGTATTCTTCGGCGATCAGGAAAAGCTCCGCCTTGTTATTGTTTATCATTCCCTCAAACACGCGCTTCAGATTGCAGTCCCGAAAGCTCTTGTTTTTAACGAGCAGCTCAAAGACATCGCGGCGAAAGCAATCGCAGGGTACGTCGGGGATATTCGCCGTTATTTCCGAAATGTCCTTGTTGTGAATTGGGCGCGTTATGTCGGTCGAGCGCACCAGCCCCATTGCGATCGTTTCGGGCGGGAGCTTGGCGCAGCCGCTGAAAACGCTTGTCCCGAACCACGGCGAGCCGCCGAATTCCACGCGCTCCAGCTCCCGGCAGAGCCGAAACGCGCCCCAATAGAGCCCCTTCAGGCTTTTCGGGAGCCTGACGCTTTTCAGCCTCGTCTGCTGAAACGCGGAGGAGCCTATCATCTCCAAGCCCTCGGAAAGCTCGATCTCGCAAAGCTCCGGGCAGCCATGAAACGCCGAGCCCATAATGCCGCGGACGCTTTCGGGAATTCTCACGCGCTTTATGAACCTCGCATAGCCGCTGCTGCTGCTCAATATTTTCACCACGGGCGCGCCGTTATGCTCCGCGGGAATCTCAAGTTCGGTTATGGACGGGTCGTCCCATTTGAGATACCTATCCAGAGCGTAGCCGCCCTCGGTTTCCTCGAATTTGAAAAGCTCGTCGACCTCATAGCTCAAAATTATCCCCTCCGTTAAACCCGAATTTCCTGTTTTTGAGATCGAGAAGATACGCGGTGATCTCGGTCTTTTGATTTTCTGCCGCAAGGCTGATCAGCGAATCAAGAAGCGCCGGCGTTAGGTTGTCCGACAATCCGTATTGCTCGGCGATCGGGAGAAGCTCCGGCTTGTTCTCCTCAATCATTATATCAAACAGATACCTCAAATGGCGATTCCAATTCCGAAAGCAGTCGTTTTTCGCGAGCAGCTCAAAAACGTCGGGGCGGAAGCAATCCGGCAAACCGGGGGAAAAATCCGTTAATTCCAAAATATCCGTATACAACAAGGGGGTCGTTATGTCGGTCGAGCGCACAAGCCCTATTGCGGCCGTTTCGGGCGGGAGCTTCGGGCAGCCGCCGAAAACATTCGGTTCAAAAGTCGGAGAGCTGTTAAACTCCACGCGCTCCAGCTCCGTACAAAACAGAAACGCGTCTGAACCTATCCTCTTTAAGCTTTTCGGGAGCACGATGCTTTTCAGATTTGTCTCCTCAAACGCGCTGGCTCCTATTACCTCAAGCCCCTCGGAAAGCTCTGCCGTTTCCAGACTTTTACATTTCCAAAAGGCTCCGGGGCCAATACTGCGAACGCTCGGCGGAACAAAGACACGCTTTATATATTTCGAGTGAGAGATGCCGGCAATCTCCGTTACGGGCTCGCCGTTATACTCCGCGGGGATCTCAATTTCGGTTATCGTTGGGTCGTTTGTTTTCAGATATTTGTCAATGGAATATCCGCCCTCGGTTTTCTCAAACCAAAAAAGCTCGTCAATGCTATAACTCAAACTTATTCCCTCCGTCAAATCCGAATTTCCTGTTTTTGAGATCGAGAAGATACGCCGTCATTTCCGTTTTGCCGTTCTCCGCGCTTAAATTTATAAGTTCGTCCGTCTGCTCCGCGCTCGGCGATTTCCCCGCTTTTTCGAGCATCTCGAAATGCGAAACCCGCCCGCGCGTGACGATATCCTCGAAAAGCCCTTCCGTTTTGAATTCTCGGAAGCTGTCATATTTTATCGCAAGCGCGAAAACGTCCTCGCGGAGTATTTCGTCCCAACTGTAGTAGTCTATGAACTCGAGCGGCTTTGAAACAATATCATTGCTGCATACAAGCCCCGCCAGAATGATTTTCGGATCGAGCCTCCGGCAGCACACAAACGGCCGATACCGGATATCAATATCTTTCGGAAGACGAACCGTACGGAGCTCTCCACACTCATAAAACGCATCGTGGGCGATAACCGTTACGCTGTCGGGAATAAAAACCTCGCGCAGATATTTGCAATCCCCAAAGGCGAACTGCTCTAAATACGTCACGGGATAGCCGTGGTATTCCGAAGGGATCTCGACGCATAAGACATCGGGGTCATCGCGTTTCAAGTATTCCCAAACAGACGCGGTATGATTTGTTTTGTTTATATTAAATTCAAAAAGCTCGTCAACACTATATCCCATTTCATGCCCTCCCGCCGAAAAAAGCTCCTCCGCTAAGGGAGGAGCTTGCCGTTAATTTGTTGTTCTCTTGTTTTGAGTAGCGATAACCTTTTCAAAGTCCGGTCCGGGCATCGGCTTATAGTAGAAGAAGCCCTGTATCATATCGCAGCCCAGATCCTTCAGGAAGTCTACCTGATTCTGCGTTTCAACGCCCTCGGAGACCGTTTCGAGGTTGAGGCTCTTCGCGAGCGATACGACCGACGTTATAACCTTCTTGTTCTTCTCGGAAAGGTCGTTTCTGAGGAAGAACCCGCCGTCAATCTTCAGCGTGTCAAACGGCATCATCGTAATCAAATTCAGCGACGAATACCCCGAGCCGAAGTCGTCTATCGAGATACGATAGCCCAAGTCCTTGAACTTAGTCGCCACGTCAACGAGCTTGTTGAGGTTTTCCGTGAGCATACTCTCCGTTATCTCGAGCTCAATGTACTCTCTCGGCACATTCAGCGCGTTTACGAGCGCGTTGAACTTGTCGCAGAAATCGTCGTCCGCGATGTGCCGCCTCGAAACGTTCAGCGAGATGAGCGGCACGTCGATGTCCATTCGCATCCACCGCGCGATGTCCGCGACGGCTTGGCGATAGATCGCGAAGTCCATTTCCGTGATAAAGCCGTTCTCCTCGAAAATCGGCACGAACTTGCCGGGAGAAACGACCTCGCCGTTCGGGCGGATCCAGCGCACAAGCGCCTCCGCGCCGACAACCTTGCCGGTTTCGATATTCACCTTAGGCTGATAATAAACGTGGAACTCGTTATTATTGAGCGCCTCCATCATGTGGCTCTCGATATCGCGGCGCTCGGCGATCTTATCGCGCATAACGCCGTCGTAATAAGCGATAAGGCTCTCCGTATAGAACGCGCGGTCGCGTATCGTTTTCTGCGCGGTTATCGCGCGGTCGATTGCTCCCACAACGCTCACGCCGTCGTCGCCCATTCCGCACACTCCGACAAGCAGGAAAATGTGCACGCCGAGCTTCGCGTAAACCTGCCTCTGGATACTGTTCATCAGTGTCGAGATACGGGCTTCAAGCTCGTCGACGCCGTCGCTCTTGACAAACGCCGCAAAGCGCGAGTCCTCCGAGCGGCAGAGCAGCTCGCCCTCGCCTATACATTGCTGCAAAATATCCGCCATAGCCACAAGAATAGCGTCGCCGAGCTCATAGCCCTTTTCGTCATTTATTCTCGTGAAGTCAGCGACGTTCATAACTATCGCGTACAGCCCCGCCGTGCTTTCGAGCATAGAAGCCATACGAAGCGCCTCCGCTGTGAACACGTTGAATGTCATCAGCCCCGTAAGCCTATCCGTCATCTGAATTCGCCCGAGGCAATCAGTGATGTCGGTGGAGCTTATTACATAGCGCCGCTCGCCGAAGTTGTCCTCATCGACCGAGGCGGTAACGTCCAGCCAGCGCTGCTCGTTTTCAAAATACTGCGCCGCGGACGCGAAGAACGTTCCTTGCTGCTCCAACATAACGGCGGGGCAGTTTTCGCACGGAGTGTCGCGGCCGCGCATTTTTTGATAACAAATATCGCCCGGCGCGATGTCATAATGCTCCGCGGCGTTTTTGCCGATATAATCCACAACAAACGTACCGGGGATTATCGAAAAGCCCTCTATGCGGTGATTATTGATGATAGTCGTATGCAGGCGCCGGCGGCTTCTCGCGTCGAGACCGTCCTCATAGGTGCGGAACATCGACGTAAGCGCGTCCTCCAGCACGTCGATTATGCGAATATCGCTGTCCGTAAGCTCAAAGCTGCTTTCAAAAACAACGGCGAAGATCGCCTTTATCGCGCCTTCTACTCTTATTGCTCTGCACTCCGCGCAGACAGCGCCGTTTGTGAGCGTAAGCCCGTCGAAAAGCATTTCCGCGCTGTGAATTCTCATAGCGTTTCCGCCGCCGAGAACCATTTCGAGCTCCTCTTCGGGGCAGGTTATCTCAAGCCCCGCGCACATTTCCTCGGGGCGGTCGTCGGCGTTGTAGATCATCGACCGCGCGAAGCCCTGCTCGTTCTTAGTGAAAATATAGATCGCCGAAGCGCCCACGCACTGCCCCGCCGCGCGGAACGCCTCCTTTATCATCGCCGCGCGCTCGCTCGTCTCGCAGAACGCCCTGATTATCATATTGTAGACCTTGGAAGCGTCGTTGGAAAGCCGCAGCAGCTCGTTGTCGGGGGAAATTTCCGCCGAACCGCCGTATATTCCCGAGGACATTGCCATTGTGTAATGCACAAAGCATCCGCCGCCGCTTCTCGCCGCCTCGGACATCGCCCTTGAAGCCTCGTCGTAAGCCTCGTTGAGCGGCTTGCCCGCCTTGCACAGCGCAATGCCGACGCTCACCGTCACAGCCTCGCCGTCGTATGAATAATCGCGCACGGAATCTACGATCTTCCGCGCTGCCTCGTCCACGACATTCGCGTCGGAGAAGCCGAGGTACATCAAAAACTCGCCGCTGCGCACGCGCGTTACCATTCTGTCGCGCTCCACCGCGCAAACGCTCGTAAGTATTTTCGCGACGATTTTCTGGACATAGTCCGAATACTCCCTGCCGCACTTCGCTTCTATATCGCGGAAATTGTCGACGCAAATTCCCATAAGCGCCGCGCTGTTATAGCGGTTCTTGCCGCTACGTTTTTCCTCAACGAAATTGCGGAACACCTCCGGGGAGCTTGTGTTCGTAAGCGGGTCGTGACCCGCGCCCGAAGCCGAGCCGTCGGAATCCCCGCCCTTTTCCTTTGTAACGTCAAGCGTTCGTCCTACGACTTTAATTGCCTTTCCGTCGCTGTCGAAAACAGTCTTGCCGGTGTATCTGAACCACACGATTTCGTTCTTGTCGTTGATAACGCGCACGTCGCACCCGACCTCGCGCTCGCCCGCCCTCATAGCGTCGCAGAATTTCTTGAAGAGCGGCACGTCCTCCGTCAGAACCAGACCGCGGGTAATTACCGTATCGCGGAAGTGCGGCACGGTGTCCGAAATATCCTCAAATCTGCCGTTGATTTTCTTGAACTGAAACAGAGTGTCCGCGGCGATGTCGTACTCCCACAGCCCGACGTTTGTCATCTCCGAGGTGATCTGCGTCTTAAGCTTTTCCGCCCGAAGCGCCACCGTAAGTCTTTCAATTTCCTGCCGCGCGCTCTCCAGCGCCTCCGAAATGTTTTCGGACATTGCCCATACACCTCCTCGTAGTTGTTAGTTATGCGAGCCAAAACGCGGCATCTTCGCTATGGCGCAAACTACAACCCATAATATTTATATATAATTATATTATAACTCATTACAATAATAAAGTCAAGCGATTGTTGAAAATTGTATATTTTGCACAAAGAAGTTCGGCGTTTTTATGTAAAAAATCCCCGCCAACGGCGGGGGATTTTTTATTGGTTTGCAGAACCGACAGCTATCCCGCCTCTCCTTCAGCCTCACCGAGTTCTTTGAACCAGAGGGTCTCAAACTCATTGATGGGCATCGGTCTTGCGAAGTAATAGCCTTGTATCATATCGCAGTTGATTTTGTCGAGGAACTCCACCTGATCGAGCGTTTCAACGCCCTCGGAGATAACGTGCATCTTCAGCTTTTTCGCGAGGTCAACTACCGTTGTTATTACGGCTCTGCCCTTGTCGGAATTCACCGTGCCGTTGAAAAACTCGCGGTCTATCTTCACGACGTCCGCGGGCATATCCTTCAGCATATTCAACGAGGAATAGCCCGAGCCGAAGTCGTCTATCGACAGCTTGAAGCCTATCTCGTGGAGCTTCTGCATTATTTTCAGCAGCAGCTCGGCGTTGTCCGTAAAAACCGTTTCGGTGATCTCAAGCTCGATATACTCATACGGAATGGCGTATTTATCAACTATCTCGCGCAGTCTCCAGATATAATCGTCGTGCGACATATGCAGTCTTGACTGATTTACGGAGATAACGACGGGCGTGTGCCCCTTGTCTAGCCAGCGGCGCATTGCCTTGCAGACCTCCTCAAGAATGAAGAAATCCAGCTCCACGACAAAGCCCGTTTTCTCGGAAACCGGGATAAACTCGTCGGGATAGATAAACCCGAACTCCGAGCTTTTCCAGCGGATAAGCGCCTCGCCGCCTTCGATTTTCCGTGTTCTCGCGCCGTATTTCGGCTGAATGAAGCACAGGAACTCGTTGTCATCAAGGGCGCTTGGCATTACGTTTTCAAGGTCACGCTCGCGCAAAGTCTTGTCGCGGATCGCGCCGTCGTAGAACGCCGTTGCCGTCGCGTGGAGCTCCTTAATCGTCTTTTTCGCGATGTTGCAGCGGTCAATCGCCATATTGAGGTCGACGGAGCCGTATTTCGCGGTGCATTGCTCAAGTCTGCAAACGCCCGCGCTGAACACTACCGGATAAGACACAAACAGTGAATTGCGGCGGTCGAACTCCTCGAACACCTCATTCAGGCGCTCGGACAGATCCTCGTCGGAAGCGCCGTGAACGCAGCACGCGAAGATATCGTCCGAAATGCGCGCGTAGGGCTCGTCGGGCTCCATATGATCCCCGAGCGTTTTATGTATACGCTCCAGCATACGGTTGCCCTCTTCGTATCCCAAATGGTCGTTTATGAACTTGAACTTATCGATATCAAAAACCGCCATCGCCCATTTTTTCGTGCCGGAGCGCTTTATCGTCTTTTCCGCCTCCGCGATAAACGAACGCTTTGTATAGCCGCCGGTCAGCGGGTCGACCTCGGCGCGGCGCTTGTTTCTAAGGTTTATCAGAATGAGCCCCAGCGCCGTAATTACCACAAGCCCCCCGAACGCCGCGATTATCATCCAGATATTCATTTTGGGCTTTGTCGCGTACTCCTCCGCCTCAAGCAGGTTGTGGACGTTTGTCATAACCTCCGAGCCGTTTATTCTCGCGAGCGCACTTTCGGTAATTCCGCATAGCCCCTTGTCCGCCCCCCGCAGCGCGAAGCATTCTATCGAATACGCGGGCAGGACCTCGAGGATTTCAAGCTCGGGATAGCCGTTGCTTTTTAGGTAAATCGCGTCGTAGCCGTTAAGGCAGACCGCGCCGCAGTTGCCCTTTACCGCCATATCGCAGCCCGTTGTCACGCTGTCGGAGTAGATAATATTAGCGTCCGGGAGGACCCGCGCGAGCGAGTTTATCGCTTCGTAGCTGCCGCTGTTTACCGCGACGCTCGGGGAGCTCCCGAGCTCCGTGCCCTCTTTCCCCGCGAGTACGAGCGGAAAGTTAAGCGCGGGCGCGGAGATATGATAATTATCTTCAAAGGCGCCGCCGTCAGCTCCGTGAACGCCGCCGTAGATAATATCCGCTTCCCTGTTATTCAGTGCGGCGTAGCACTCGTCAAGGCTTTCGAATGGCTTTACGTTGATCTCAAGCCCCGTCGTCTCGGAAAACGCTTCAATGAACGAGCCGACAACGCCCTCAAGCTTTCCCGATTTGGAATTATAGCACTGCATAATGTCTGTCTCGAGATTAAACGCGAGCGTTATTTCCCCGTGGTTTTTCAAGAACTCGCTTTCCTCCGCGTCATACGCGAATTTCCGAGCGCCGTAATTCGACACGTATTTCTCGTAAACGCTGCCGTAAAACGTCGGCTGCGACATAAACAGCTCGGTGAGCCCGTTTTCAAGCTTGTCGAACACGGGGTCTCCCGTTCTTGTGATGAAGAAGCCGCGCTTGGCGGGGAAAACGTAGATCGCCGTTTCGTCGCTCCACGGGCGGAAGCAGTCCTTGATCACCGCGTCGATCTTCCCCGAAACGAAGTCCGCGCGCATTTCCTCCTCGGTTTGATACTGAGCGAACGACGCGCCGTCTATTTCGCTGTAGATCAGTCGGTTAGAGACGAAATACCGCTGATAATCCGATTTGAGATAGCCGATTTTCATGCGGCGTATCGTCGAAACGTCGTTCATGATCGTCTCGCCGAACGCGCCCTTGTCGTAAACATAAACCGCCCCGAAGCGGGAGATAAGCGCGTTCCGCGTCGCGGTAAACGTGACGTTGCCGATTCCGCTGCCCATAAGAAGCATCTCATAATACGCGCGCTCGCTTTCGGTCGCGCACGGGATTATGTCGATCTCGCCGGTTTTCAGCATACGGAACAGCTGCTCCTCCGTGCCCTCGACGTACTCGAATTTATCGCCGGTGTATCGCGAGATCGCGTTCAGATAATCGCACGCCAGCCCCGTATAGCCCGCGTCGGTTTTCGTAACTCCGAACATCACGTTTGCCCCGACCTTATAGGTGCGCGTTTTCGAGGACGCGCTTGCCGTCATGGTCGGGGTGAAAAATATGCAAAAAACTAATAGCGCCATTATCGCAAATATTGGCGCTGTTTTTAAGGTCTTTCGCATAAAATTCCTCCAAAGAGATTTCCGCCGAACGGCGGGACAATGAAAATGTAAGCTATTTTGCATACTATATAATTATAGCATTTCCGTAAATTTTTTTCAATAGAGTTGGTGTAATTTTCTCATTCTTTGGAGGAAATTATAAAGCTGATTGTGCACTTTACACAAATTTTGCGAAGCCCGATTGTGTCTTGAATTTCGGAACAGTCTAGATGTTGTGCCGCCGAAAAATCACCTCTGTTTTCACAAAAAATTCAAGTGCGAATTAGCAAGAAAAACTGCAAAATGCCCTTGACTATTCGGCAAAAAAGTATTATAATAGATTAGTATAGGTGAAAAATTCGCCAAGAATTCTCAATATAATAATCAAAAGAAACGGAGTGGAAAAAACCTTTGAAGAGCAGAATAGGAAGATCCGCGTTCTTTATCGTCTTTATCCTCATTATCGTGTTTACGCTGATGTCCACAATGGGCGTTTACAGATACAACGGCGATATCAAAAAATCGTATATCTGGGGAATTGACGATATTCGCTGGGGAATCGATATACGCGGCGGCGTAAACGCGACGTTTAAGGTCCCCGACGACTACGCCGCGGAGCATACGATAACCGAGGCGGACATGAACGCCGCAAAGTCCATTCTCGAAACGCGTCTTGTGTCCAAGAGCATCAACGACTATGACGTGTATGTGGACAACGCGACAAAGTCCATCATCGTGCAGTTTCCGTGGCAGAACAACGACACGTCGTTCGACCCGAACCGCGCGGTTCAGGAAATAGGCGAAACGGCGCTGCTGACGTTCCGCGAGAAGTACGAGGTCGACAGTGAGGGCAAGCCTACGGGCGCTACGGAGACGGTCATTCTCACGGGCTCGGACGTTGAGAGCGCACGGTCGGGCTATCAGAGAAACGAAAACGGCTCGGGCGGGCAATACATTGTCGAGCTGAACTTCAAGGAAGAGGGCAGACAGAAGTTCTCCGACGCGACGGCGCGGCTTTCCGAGAAAGACAACGGCACGGACAACATCGTCTCTATCTGGATGGACGACGTTTGCCTTTCCCACCCGCAGGTTCACGAGCGTCTGAGTCGGAGCTCCTGCTATATTGAGGGCGGCTTCACGGCGGATGAGGCGAGCGATCTCGCGAACAAGATAAACGGCGGCGCGCTGCCGTTCAAGCTGGAGATCGACAGCCTTTCGACGATCTCCCCGATACTCGGCACAGGTGCGCGCGACGCAATGGCGTTCGCGGGGCTTATCGCGTTTGGTCTCATCGCGGTCTTTATGATAATTTACTACAGACTGCCCGGCTTTGTGGCGGTTGTCGCGCTTACCGGGCAGGTTGCGGGTATGTTCGCGGCTATCACGGGCTTTTTCGGATTTAACCACGCAAGCTCGCTTACGCTCCCGGGTATCGCGGGTATCATTCTCTCGATAGGTATGGGCGTTGACGCGAACGTTATCTCGGCGGAGCGCATCAAAGAGGAGATAAAGGCGGGGCGCACGATCGACGGCGCGCTGAAGAACGGCTTCTCGCGCGGCTTCACGGCGATCCTTGACTCCAACCTCACGGTAATTATCGTAGCGCTTATCCTTATGGCGGTGTTCGGCACGTGGTTCGGCGCGACGACGGAGGGCACGGTTTACTCGTTCGGCTACACGCTGCTCGCGGGCGTTATAATGAACTTCATTATGGCGTGCTGGGCGACAAGACTGATGACTATCGGGCTGTCGAAGTTCAAGTGCTTCAGAAAAACGTCGCTTTACGGCGTTTCCAAGAAGGAGCTCGCGGACATCGACACCGAAAAGGGCAAGACCACCTCGCAGACTATCGAGGTCAAGGCAAAGACAAACGCGAATTTCGTCGGCAGGACGAAGGTTTTCGTGATCATTTCCGCGGTCGCTATCGCGCTCACCGTGGCATTTACGTTCATCCTCGGAGTGAACGTTGACATTCGCTTCAAGGGCGGCACGATCATCACGTACACCTACGAGGGCGACGTTGACACGAACGATATCAAGAGCACCGTTGAGACGCTCGGAACGCCCCGCGCTACCGTAACGACGGGCACGAGCTTCACGGGCGGGCTCAACACGATAAAGGTTTCGTTCGCGCAGGACGAGAAAATGGACGACGCGATGCTTGAAAGCGTAACTAATACGCTGAAAGAGACCTACCCCGACAACAACATCATGGACGTTGACACGACGAACGTTTCCGCGTCCGCGGGTGCGCAGTTCTTCGTTTCGTGCGCTATCGCGGTTGCCGCGGCGTTTGTGCTGCTGGTAATTTACATCGCGTTCCGCTTCAAGAAGATAGGCGGCTGGAGCGCGGGCATCATCGCGATCTTCTGCCTCCTGCACGACGTTGTGCTCACCTACGCGGTTTACGTATTCTGCGGAATGTCGCTTGACTCCAACTTTATGGCGGTAATTCTGACCTTGCTCGGCTATTCGATAAACAACACGATCATAATTTACGAC
>JAIDPG010000047.1 GCA_029062865.1 Oscillospiraceae bacterium | reverse complement strand
GCTTTAATCATCGTAAGAGGAGTCCGCAGATCGTGGGAGATGTTCGACATAAGCTCCCGCCGCAGATCGTCGGACTTCGCGATTTCCTTTGAAGCGGACGTGAGCGTCGACGCAAGCTGCTTTATCTCGGCATAGTCGTTTTTCCCGATCTCCGCGCTGAACTTCCCCTGCGGAAGCTCCTTAGCGGATTTGTTTATCCTGATAATCGGCTCGGATATTTTATTCGAGAACACCATCGACATAAACACGGTAAGCACGACCATAATCAGCCCGACAAAGAAGAATTGACGTACAAATATGCTGACAGTCGTGCCAACGGGCTCGAGATAGTTGCAGATGAAAATATACGCCTCGGGGTTTCTTTTATTGCCGATGTAGCTCCCCATCATCAAAACGCGGTTGTCCTCAAGCTCATCGCGGAAGCGCATATAAACAATTCCCTTTTCGGAATTGCGCACCTCCTCGCGCAGGTTTTTCTTCGCGAGAACAGCAAGCGACACGCTCCCGCCGAGCCTGTTCGCAATGTAGGAATAATCGGTTCCGGGGAAATATATCTCGATATACATTTTGTTCTGAGCCGCTTGACGGTTTACTATATCGACAATGCTGTCGCTCTTCCAATTCGAGCGGATCTCTGTCAACGCCTGATTTATCTCATAGGTTTTCATCCACTCATAGAAATTCGGGAACATCGCGATGAGAAAAATGAAAGTAAACGACAGCATCGCGATAACGACGATCTCAAAAAGCGCCCAGACGCGAACCTTAATGCTTCGGAAAAAATTCATACTATTCCTCTATCACGCCTCGAACTTATATCCCAACCCGCGCAGCGTTATGATAAACTTGCGATACTCCCCGAGATTATTGCGAAGCATTTTTATATGCGTGTCTATCGTGCGGTCGTCGCCGAAGAAATCATAGCCCCAGACCTCCTCAAGCAGCTTGTTTCTGGTAAGCGCGATGTTCTTGTTGCGGACGAGATAAAACAGCAGATCGTATTCCTTCGGCGTGAGATTTGCCTTTTCGCCGTCAATAAACACATCTCGAGACGTGAAGTTTATCTCCAGCCCCTCAAACTTCTCAACATCCGCCGCGGGGGATGCTCCGGGCGCGGAATTTCGCTTCACTATAGCGTTTACGCGCGCCATAACCTCCTTCGGGGAGAACGGCTTTACAACGTAATCGTCAATCCCCACGTCAAAGCCGTGGAGCTTGTCATACTCCTCGCCGCGCGCCGAGAGCATAAGCATCGGCGTTTGCTTTAGCTTTCTTATCTCCTTGCAGGCGGAATAGCCGTCCAGCCGCGGCAGCATTACGTCCATAATGATTATGTCATAATCCTTTTCCTTAGCCATTTCAATAGCCTTCATGCCGTCGCCCGCCTCGTCGACCTCGTGCCCCTCAAACTCCGCATACTCGCGGATAACCTCGCGGATATTTTCTTCGTCGTCAACAACAAGTATTTTATACATTCTTAATTCTCCTCTTGATTCTCTCTCTGACTGTCAATTCTATTTTAAAAAACGGCGTTCTTATCAACAATACCCAAAGAACGCCGATTTTATGATTATATTATACTATTCGAGTATGAAAGCAATGTGAAAATCCTCTGAATGTTGAGAAAGAAATCACGCACCGAAACGGTAGGTGATCTCAAGCATTTTGAGCTCGAGGATATCGGGAATGCCGGTGTCGAAATGAACATACCCGCCCGAGGAAAGTTGATGAACCCTGTTTCTCAACACCGCCTCGGGAACGAGAGGAAGCTCTATAAGCGTTGTGAAAATCCCGTTTTCCTCGCGGAGCTCAAACGTCCCGCCGTAAAGCTCGGCAAAGCGCTTGATTATCGGAATTCCATAGCCCATTCTCTGACCCACGAAATTCCTGCTTTCACCCTCGACATACAGCGAACTGTTGTTCATAAGCACAATAATCGCTTCCCCGCTCTTGGATTTATTGCCCCTGGAAAGCGTGAGACACGGAACGCAGTCGCGCGTCGAGAACATCAGCGCGTTCTGGATAGCGTTCACCAAGGCGCTCATTACGTGCCGCTGCTGCGCATTTATGTAAAGCTCCGGTTCTTCGCAGATAAAGTCCACGCATCTTCCGGAATTTGACAGCTCGGTGTTGCAGCGGTTTACAATATCCTTTGCAAACGACGCCAGGTCAATTATACTCACAGCTTGCGGAATGAACCTAAACATATTCATATATTCGATCATATTTTTTGAGCAGGAGCTTAACTCAACGACCCGTTTCTTCATATCCAAAGCGATTTTCAGAGCGTCGGGGCTATCGCCCGGAAGCATTTCCTCAAGATTGGAAAGCCCTTTCCAAAGCGTCGAAGCGCTGCGCTCAATAGAGTCAACCATCGGGAAAACTCTGCCATGAAAGTCGGTGTTTTCCGCAAGCTCGAAAATTGAAGACAAATCAAAAAACTCACAAACATAAAGCGCCTCGTCAATCGGGATTACTTTTACACTGTAGCAGCAGCCGTTTATCACCGCCGGTTTTGCTTTGGGATTATAGAGCAGCTCCGATTTATCGCAGCTGAAAAATCCTTCAATCGACGCGTCCTCCGGCAGAAGCTTCGGGCAGTTGCTGTAAACGCATTTCAGATCCTTGTCAACAATTGCGACAGGCTCACTCATTTCACCGAAATATCTCTTAAGCTCGGTTTTTCGACTGCGCTCCAAATTCTGTCACTCCACTTCCGTTTTGCGTTATTGTATCAAGCGAGAAGCTCCTCCATTTCGTCAAGAAGCTCACGGAAAAGCTTCAGCGCCTCCTCTACGGGCTGCTTGGAAGCCATATCCACGCCCGCGCCGCGAAGCAGCGAGATTGGGTCCTTCGAGCAGCCGCCGCTTAAAAACCCGATATAATCCGCAACGGCGCTTTTGCCCTCGCTAAGAATTCTCTGCGACAGCGCGATCGCCGCGGAGAAGCCCGTCGCGTACTGATAAACGTAATAATCGTAGTAAAAATGCGGTATTCTCGACCACTCCATATCAAGCTCGGAATCCACAATCAAATCCTCGCCGTAGTACAAAACGTTTAAGTCGTGATACATTTCACAGAGATTTTCCGCGGTGAGGCTTTCGCCGCGCTCCACCTTCTCGTTTATCATAAGCTCGAACTCGGCGAACATCGTCTGGCGATAAAGCGTCGTTCTGAACTGCTCGAGAAAATAGTTCACAAGAAACGCCCTGCGCTTTTTATCCGTTGTGTTTTTAAGCAGATACTGCATAAGCAGACTTTCGTTGCACGTTGACGCAACCTCGGCTACAAAAATCACATAGTCCGAATACGCAGTCGGCTGGTTTTTGTTTGAGAGGTAGGAGTGTATCGCGTGACCCATTTCATGAGCGAGCGTAAACTCCCAGTTCAGCGTGTTTTTATAATTCAGCAGCACAAAAGGGTGAACCTTCGCGCCCGCGGAATACGCGCCGCTGCGCTTGCCCTCATTTTCGAGGACGTCTATCCAGCCGTTTTCCAAGCCCTCCTTGAAAATCGCGCGGTATTCCTCGCCCATAGGCGCCAGAGACTCGTAGACCTCCTTCTTCGCCAAGTCAAACGGGACATTGTCCTCAACTCCCGCAACAATCGGAACATAAAGGTCGTAAGCATGGAGCTCGTCAACGCCGAGCGCCTTTTTGCGGATTTTCACATAACGGTGCATCGCGTCCATATTCTCGTGAACCGCATCGATCAGATTGCGGTAAACCGCCGTGTCGACCTCGTTCGCGTCAAGCGCGGCTTCAAGCGTGCTGTTGTAATTTCTCGCCCTCGCCCCGAAAACCAGCGATTTCACCTGCGCGGAGAGCATCGCGGCGGAGGTGTTTTTGAAGCTCTCGTAAACGTGATAAATGCTCTCAAACGCGGACTTTCTCAAAACCCTGTCCTCGCTGTGAACAAGCGGAATGTAGCTCTCGTGCGTCACCTGGTGCGCGTTTCCGTCCTTGTCGATCGCATCGGGGAATTTCAGATCCGCGTCGTTGAACATCGAGAAGATATTCTCCGGCACGCCGAGCATCTCGCCCGTCAGCGCAATTATTCGCTCCTCCTTTTCGGAGAGAAAATGCTCGCGCCGCCTTAAAATGCGATCCAACGAGCGGCGATACAGCGAAAGTCCGCCGCACTCCGCAAAAAAGCGCTCCATATCCGCCTCCGAGATCGAAAGGATCTCCGGCGTAACAAACGAAGCCGCCCCCGCGATACCTACGTACAGCATCTCAAGGCGGTTGCTCATATCCTGATACTTCGCGACGCGGGTGTCCTCGTCGCTTTTGCGCTGGGCGTAATTTACCAGCGCGTCAAAAAGAAGCGTGAGCTCGTCGTCCAACTTTAAATATTCCAGCAGCTTTTGCGGCGATTTGCGGAGCTCGCCATTATAAGACGCTATTTTCTCAATAAATGTCTGCGCCCTTTTAAAATCCTCTTTCCAAGCCTCGTCGGTCGCGTAAATATCGTTTATCGACCACTTGTTTTCGTCGGCAATCTCGCTGCGCTGCGGAACTCTTTCGGACATTTTATTCCCTCACTTTAATCG
>JAIDPG010000046.1 GCA_029062865.1 Oscillospiraceae bacterium | reverse complement strand
TTTATCGCGGGATTGTAAATCACCAAAATCGACACGACCGCGATTCAGATAACGTTCATTCGATGAAAAATCGGCGCGCTCCAGAATGTCCTGAACGGGTCGCTGTCCGAAAAACGAAGAACAACAAACGCCAACGCGCAGAACATATACGAAACAAACGCGCAGCTTCTCGAAAAGCCAACGTCGAGCTCGGAGTACCAGATCATATACGAAATCGTCGCAGCCGCGCCGGAAAGCGCGCCGAACAAAGCGGTTCTGCCGAGATACGGCAGGTTCAGCTTCCGCGTCGAAATAAACTCCGAGGGTGGCATATTAAGCCGAATGTCGGCGTTGTTGTAAATGAAATCCGATGCGGCAAGCGGGAGGATCAAAAGTTCGATAAGCGCTATTATCGCGGGAGTGAGCATCAGCTCGATTCCGAACGCCATATTCAGCGCGGTGAGGAGGATCATTCCGACGCTGCCCGAAACAAGCACGCAGAACGCGCGCTTTATGTTGCGGTGGATTTGCCGCGCCCGCGCTATCATATCGGCAATAGAAAGGAAATTATCATCGTTCATCACAATGTCGGAGGTCTCATACGAGCTCCCCGAGGCGTGCTGCGCGATTGTTATCCCGACGTCCGCGACCTCAAGCGCGTTTACGTCGCCCGTGCGCGTGCCTGTCATCGCGACGACCTCGCCGTTATTCTTCAGCCTTTCGATTATGTAAACCTTTTGCTCCGGGGATAGCTTCGCGTAAATATCCGCTTTGAGATCCAGCTCGCTGCCGTTTTCGACAGCGTAGTCTATCTGCTCGCCCGTGACTACCGTTTTGGAGACAAGCCCTATCATTCCGCCCGTTGAAGCCGCCGCGCCGGGGTTATCCTCGGTGAGCATAACAACGCGCACTCCGGAGCGTCGGCAGGTTTTCACCGCCGAGGACACCGAATCGCGAAGCGGCGCAGAGAACGCGATAAGCCCCACAAACGTGTACGAAAAGCTCGCCGTCACGTCGGAGCTAATGGAATCCGCGTCGACGCACGCGATAGCCATAACGCTGCAGCCGTTCGCGTAAAAGCCCTCATAGCGCTTCTTCACCTCGAACATCAGCTCGCCGTCCACTCGGCACATCGGCAAAATCTGCTCGGGAGTTCCCTTTACGCAGCAGAGCTTCTCGCCGCCGACTTCCCAGACCGAACCGCTAATACCGCCTCCGATGTCGGGAATTTTCTCAATAAACTCGTTGTCCCTGTAAACATTGGAGATGTTCTCGTCGAAAAACGTCGCCTTAACCATTAAAGCGCGCTCTGCCGGGTCAGCGGTGTTTTTGTCGAACGAAAGCGCCGCGACCTTATACAAAAGCTCCTCGCTTCTAGCGTAAATGCCTCTTATCTCGAGAGAATTCTTCGAGATCGCGCCCTCCTTTTCAACGCAGAGGACTGTGAGGGAATTCAGCTTTTCTATATCCGCGAAGGACTTCATCATCGCGCCGTGCTTTACCATAGTCATCGCGCCCTTGGTGTAGTAAAGGCGAATGAGCGAAGCCGCGCCAGTCGGTATAAAGCAAAGCCCGGCGACAATTCCGCTTATCGCGGAGGGAACTATCTCGCCGCCGTTCGCGATTTTGAAAATCGTAAGAAACAGCGTAAGCGCGACTCCCACGCCGCTGAAAATCGGGATATTTTTCCGCACGATGCGCTCCAGCTTCGTGTAATACGGGTGACGCTCCTCCAGCTCGCCCTTGAGATGAAAGAGCTTGGTATCAACGCCCGTGGCGCTCACCTTGCAGACGGCAATGCCGCTGATAATGTCCGTGCCGCTGTAAACAAACGTCGGCTTTATGCTGCTTTTCGAGATAGCCCCCGCGTATTTCGGCGCAGGCGTGCGGCTTCCCGTGAAAATATACTCGTCCGCCGTAAGGTCGCGCGATTCGAGAATAAACGCGTCCGCGGGGACTCTCTCCCCCGCCTGCACGACGATCAGATCATCGGGAACGATAAACTCCTTTTCAACAAGCACAAGCTTTCCGCCGCGAATTACGCGGAACTTCATCGCCGTGGAGGCTTCGATGTCGTCAAGCTGCTCGTCGGATTTTTTGCGGAAATACAGCTCCGCGAAGATATAAAGCGCGATAATGAGAAGCGTGGCAATTCCCATCCCGACGCCCGCGCCGAAAAAGCAAAGCACCGCGGCTATAAACATCAACAGAACGGACGGCGACAGAAAAACGTCGGCATAAGACGAGCCGAACACTCCTCCGGGCGCTTTTGTATATGTATTCAAGCCGTACATCGAAAGCATATTGTCGATCTTATTCGGATCGAGCCCCGTGTAATCTTGTTCAAAATCAAAAAAGTATGCCATAAGCCTTCTTCTTTCCTATGATATGAGAATACACTCTCTTATATTATCTCATATTTTCGCCAAAAAATCAAGGGGTTTTGCATATTTTTTCATAATTCGCGCGGAAAAACGAAAAAAACATAATGTTTCCCCCTCCGCAAGAGGGGGAAACGTGTATTTAAAGCCCGTTCCAAAGGTATTTATCAAGGTCGACGGTGTTGTCGGGGCGGACTTCAACGCCCTCTTGACGGAGGCGCATTGCCTGAACGTCTATCCCGCCGAACGCGAACGCCGGTGCGAGCCCGCCGAAGCGGTTCACGACGCGGAAACACGGGATCTCGTCCTCGGCGGGGTTTACATGGAGCGCGTAGCCCACGACTCTCGACCACTTCTCATTCCCCGCAAGCCGCGCTATCTGCCCGTAGGTCGCGACCTTTCCGCGCGGTATCTTCTTGACGATTTCGTAGATTTTCTCGTAGGCTGTCATCGCTTACACCTCTCGCTTGTTGTTTGTGTAAAGTATTCGCCGAAAATCTCCGTCTCTGGTATCCATATCACCGAGATAGCAGCGCTCGTGCTCGGGCACCGCCTCGTAAGCCTCGCGGAGCTTATTCTTATAAAAATCCGTGGGTTCGACAAGATACGCGTGATAAGCTTTTATCGCCGCGTCGTGCGCGTCGGGTTTGCCTTGCACGCGGAGGCTCTTGTTCTTGATTTCCTCCAGCTTGTTCTTTTGAGATACGGAGCCTATCGTCTCCGTTTCGGCAATGCCGAGATCGCCAAGCTGTACGGCTTCGCCCTTTTTCGGCTTTGTAGCGAGCGTCTTGTCCTTGAACATTCGCTCGATATCCTCTATGCCGAAAAAGCCGTCCAAGCCGTCAATTGAGAGCGTTCCGTCGGCGTAGCAATAAAGCTCCGTCAAAGTCAGCGCGCCATTGCTTCGGAGAAGAATATGCGCGTTTTTGCCGCTCAAAAGCTCGTAGCCGAAGCTCGCGCCGAGCTTGCACGGCGTCGCGCTAGCCGAGAAGCCGACGTGGTGCTCTTTCCACTTCGCGCGCTCTCGCGGGGTGGTTTTGTAAATATTCTCCATTTCGGGATTTATCGATTTCACCGTTTCGACAATATGCTCGAAATAGCTCTGCGCGTCGTAATTCCACTTTGCGGATACGATTTCCAGCGAGCAAAGCTCGAAAACGCTGAGCCCTTTACCGTCGGGCACAGAAAACACCAGCTTCTGCGACGCGATTTTCTGCGGAACGTCGTCGAGGTCGATCTTGTCCCAGATGCTCACCGTGCCGTCCTCGTAAACCGCCATATCCTGCCAGAAATAGCTGCCGTTGCGGATAATACCGGGAATCGTTACGCCCTCTATTCTTTGT
>JAIDPG010000045.1 GCA_029062865.1 Oscillospiraceae bacterium | reverse complement strand
GCTTTTCCCATATCGGGGCGCTTGCCCGCGTCGCGCTCGCCAGCCGCGTCGAATACCGTTATCAGGCGGTTTTCCGTCAGCGGCTTCAGCGTGCCGAGGAGCTTTTCCAAGCCGTCATCGGTGTGGGCGTAGTCGCGGATAACCGTGAACTCGCCGCGGTAAAGCGTCTCAAGACGCCCCGCAACGCCATTTATCTTTTGTAACGCCGCAAGAGCCTCGTCCAGCGGAACGCCCGTTAAGTGAACCATAACGGCGGCCTCGACGGCGTTCGCGACGTTGTATTTCCCGGTAAGCGAAAACCGCACGGGATAGCTCTTTTTTGCCGCTCTGTCGGTGAGGATAAACTCGCTCCCATCGGGCTTGAGCTTTACAAATTCCGTGTAGAAATCCGCCTCGCCGTCTATTGAAACGGTCTTGCACGGAACGCCGTTTTCGCGGCAGTGCTCGGCGATCTTCTTGCCGTATTCGTCGTCGATATTCACAACGGCGTTTTCGCACATTTCCTTATCGAAAAGCTGCCGCTTCGCCTCAAAATAGCTTTCCATTGTGCCGTGATAATCAAGATGGTCGCGCGTGAGATTCGTGAACGCCGCCGCCGCGAATTTCTCCTCGGCGAAGCGGTATTGCGCCAGCGCCTGGGAGCTCGCCTCGATAAAGCAGTATTCCGTGCCCTCGTCCCGCATCTGCGCGAACAGCCGATAGAGTCGCCGCGGCTCGGGCGTCGTCGGAGGACCGTCGTGCGAGTAGGAAAGCCCGCTGCCCGTGTCAACTCCCAAAGTCCCGATAACCCCGGTGCGATAACCCAGCGTTCGTGTGATCTCCGCGCAGAGGTTCGCGACGGTGGTCTTGCCGTTCGTGCCCGTCACTCCGCAGAGCTTGAAACTCCGCGTCGGGTGATTGTAAAACGCCGACAGCAGATTCGGGTAAACTTTCCGGGAATTCCCGACGACAATTTCACGCTCCAGCCCGAGCCGCATTTGCGTCACGACCGCCGCCGCGCCGTTTTCGAGCGCATCGGCGGCTTTGGAGTGCCCGTCAAAGCGCTCGCCCTTTATGCAGACGAACACAAATCCGCGCTCAACCTCGCGGCTGTCGGAAGTAACTCCCAAAACCTCAAGATTATTCAGTTCGGAAGGTATCTCGCAAATTCCCGCGAAAAGCTCCTTGATATTCACAAAACAAAACCCCTTCCGAACCGCTTTCTGTATTTTGGCGCGCGATTTTACGCGATTTCCCTGCCTGCGGCGGGGAAAGCCGCCATTAAATCAGTGATTATTAGTCGCCAAAGCTGCTAATTTCAAATGTGACTTCAATAACGTTGCCCTTGGCGATCTGCGCTCCCGGAACCCAGTTTTGGGCGGACGCTCTCGCGTCGGAGTTTTCCGCCGCGCCGCCGTTGAACTTGATGTTGAAGCCCGCGTTGGTTATCGCCTCGTTTGCCTCCGCTGCGCTCATTCCGACAACGTTCGGCACAGTGCCGAATTCGAGCTCCTGCTCGCCGATGTAAACGACAACTGTCGAGCCCTTCGGTATCGTCGCTCCGGAACCAGGTATCGTGGTGGTGACCTCGGCGTTGCCGGAAGCGTCGCCGACAAAGCGCGCTTCAAAGCCGTTCGCCGCGAGAACGCTTTCCGCGTACATCGAAAGGTTTCCGATGACATATGGAACGACCGCGTCCATTTTCGCCTGCTCCTCCGCGGTGTAGGTCGGGTACAAGCCCATGTGCTCAAGCCCCTCTTTAAACACCGCCGAAACAACGGGGCACGCGACCTTAGAGCCGTAATATTCCACACCCGTCGGCGTGTCGACAAGCACGAGCATTACGATCTGCGGATCGTCCATAGGCACTGCCGCCGCAAACGTTCCTATGTACGTCATGTGCGCGTTTTCCTTGCCCTTTTCCCAGACCTCCTTGTTGTACTCGTCTATCTTCTCCGCCGTTCCCGACTTGCCGCCTATGCGGTAGCCTGCGATATACGCGTTGTGACCGCCGTTTTCGGTAACTATCGTTTCGAGAATTCCGCGCATCTGCTTTGACGTGTCCTCGGAGATCACCTGCCGCTTTATCTGCGTTTCCTTTGTCTCAACAACGTTCCCGTCGCTGTCAAGTATCTTGTCAACGAGATGAGGCGTTACCAGATAGCCGCCGTTTACGATAGCGCAGAACGCCGTGCACATCTGAATGGGCGTTATCTTGTTCGTCTGCCCGAACGCCGACGACGCGAGCTCTACGGGACCCATTCTCGAATACGGAACGGTAATGCTTTGCTCCTCGCCCGGGAGGTCTATGCCCGTGCGCTCGTTAAAGCCGAACGCTTCAAAGTAATTGTAGAATTTATCCCTGCCGAGCGCCAAGCCGACCTGAATAAAATACGGGTTGCAGGAAGCCGTAATGCCCTGCTGCAAATTCAGCGTGCCGTGTCCGCCTAAGCTCCAGCAATGTATCTTCGAGCCCGCGACGTCATAAACGCCCGCACAGCTGAACGACGTTTCCATATTGATGACTTCCTCGTCGAGAGCCGCCGCTGTCGTTACCGTCTTGAAAACCGATCCGGGATAGTAAAGCTCCGTCACGGCCTTGTTTTTCCATTGCCCCTCACGGAGCACCGCCTCTTCCGCGGCTATTTCCTCGTCGGTCTTGCCGTCCTTCTTCATCTGCTCGAGTATGCTCTTGTCATAATCGCCGAAGATTGTCGACGGATCGTTTAAATCATAAGACGGCGTTGTCGCCATCGCGAGGATACCGCCCGTTTTGCAGTTCATTATAATTCCGCTCGCGCGATTTATTACTGTGTGCTGCGACACGGCGAGCTCGAGATTTTTCTCGAGATAATGCTGCATTACCTCGTCAAGCGTGAGAACCAAGCTGTAGCCGTCAACCGCGTCAAAGTGCTTGTCGGCTTCGTACTCAACTCCCCTGCCCGTGCCGTCCTTTCGGTAGAACGCCTTGCCGTCCGTGCCCTTAAGGTAATCGTCGTAATAAGCCTCCAGCCCGTAAACGCCGCTGCCCTTGTAGTTCGTGAAGCCTATGACGTTCGACGCAAGCGAGCCGTTCGGATAATAGCGCTTGCTGGACTGCTCGGTATAAACGCAGTCGGTGCTGATGTCATTATCCGCGAGGAACTTGTTTATCATCGTCACCTGCGGCTTTTCGACCTTGCTTTTCACGGTGTAGTAATTATGCGCCTGGTCGTTGGCGTAGGCGTTGCGCATACCGTCCTTGGAGATACCCAAGATCTCCGAAAGACCGTCGATTATCGTGTCCGAGAGCTCCTTGAACTGCGGCGGCGCACCCTTGTCGGGGCTCGTGTCCTCCGCCCACGCCTTCTGGCGTCTCTCAAACTTCTCGCGCCAGTCCGCACTTTGCTCCGCTATCGTTTTCTGCGCGAAAATTATGTTCCACACCGTCGAGCTCTGCGCGAGAACCGTGCCGTTTGTGTCGTAAATGCTCCCGCGGTTCGCGAGGATCGTGTGCGTTTCGGTTTGCTGAGCGGAGGCGCGCTCGCGCCAATGGTCGCCCTCAATTACCGTAAAATGCAGCAGATGATATCCGATAAAAATCGAAAACCCGAGAATTCCCGCTAAGATCACTATTTGTCTGCCGCGATATCCCAGCACGGGCTTTTTCTCCGCCGCCTTTGCGTCAAGCCGCTTCACCCACGCCGTAAAGCGCTTGGAGAAGCTGTCGTTATT
>JAIDPG010000044.1 GCA_029062865.1 Oscillospiraceae bacterium | reverse complement strand
TACGACCAGTTCGGGCACGCGGGCGTAGACCCGAGCTACGGTGGCGGCGGGGCTTGGGCAGGCGGCTTTGACGGCGTTGATCTCAGCGATATCTTCGCGGATATTTTCGGCGGCGGTCTCGGCGGCTTCGGCAGAAAATCGACAAACCCGAGCGCTCCTCGCCGCGGCGCGGACATCGCGGTCGCGCTGGATATTTCGTTTATGGAAGCGTGCACGGGCGTTGACCACGATATTACGATAAACCGCGCGGAGGAGTGCCCGGACTGCAAGGGCTCCGGCGCGGAGAGCGGCTCAAGCGTTAAGACTTGCCCCGAGTGTAACGGCAAGGGCTACGTGACGTTCCAGCAGAGAAGTATGTTCGGAATGATGCAGTCGCAAAGACCCTGTACAAAATGCGGCGGCAAGGGCAAGATCATCGAAAAGCCGTGCACAAAGTGCCGCGGCAAGGGCAATATAAATATGAAGAAAACGGTTTCCGTTAAAGTACCCGCGGGTATCGACGACGGACTTACGCTGAACGTCCGCGGACAGGGAAATGTCGGCTCGAACGGCGGCAGCCGCGGCGATTTAAAGGTAAGAATTTCCGTCCGCCCCGACCCCGTGTTCAAGCGTGAGGATTACAATATCCGCATTGATTTCCCCGTAACGTATTCCCAAGCGGCGCTCGGTGCGGAGATAGAAGTCCCGACGATAGACGGACCGGTTACGTACAACGTCCCCGCGGGCACTCAGCCCGGAACAGTATTCAGACTTCGCGGAAAGGGCGTGCAGAAGCTCCAGAGAAGCCCCGGCGACAGAGGAGACCAGTACGTGACGATCAGCGTCGAGGTTCCGAAAAACCTCAGCAAAAAGCAAAAGGAAGCGCTCGAGGCGTTTGAGGCGACTCTCGACGAGAAAAACTACGAAAAGCGCAAGAGCTTTTTTGACAAAATCAAGGAAAAATTCAGCAAATAACCTAAAACCCGCCGACGGAAATCGAAAGTCGGCGGGTTTTTGTAACCTTTTGTAATCTTTTGTAACCAAACTGTAATGAGATTGTAACCGTTTTGTTGTTGATTTCTACAATATATTGTGTTATAATAAAATTACAGAAACGGAATATAACGTTTCTTGAATCCTAGTTTTGAAATTTTTAACGAAATTTAATTTCCTCATTCATACTTTTTGCCCTCCGTCCTCCAACGGAGGGCAACCTTTATATAAAAGCAATTTCCCCGCCTGCGGCGGGGAAAACTTATTGTAAAATAGGTGAGGCGGCTTTCGAGCCAAGCAACGTCATAAAACTAACAACTAACAACTATTCTCTATCAAACTATCAGCATGCAGTCGCCGAAGGAGAAGAAGCGATATTTTTCCTCAATCGCGGTTTTGTACGCCGCGAGCGTTCTTTCTCTGCCGAGGAACGCGCTTACAAGCATAATCAGCGTGCTTTCCGGCAGGTGGAAATTCGTGATGAGCCCGTCGATGCATTTGAACTCATATCCCGGGTAAATGAAAATGCTCGTGTCGTCGGTGGATTTCCCGCTTTGCGCCGCGCTTTCGAGGGTGCGGCAGGAGGTCGTTCCGACGGCGATGACGCGCCCGCCGCGCTGCTTGCACGCGCGGATCTTCTCGGCGGTCTCGGGCGGGATAGAATAGTGCTCCGTGTGCATTTTGTGCTCGAGAATGTTGTCCTCCTTGACGGGTCGGAACGTTCCAAGCCCGACGTGGAGCGTCACGAACGCGGTGTCAACGCCCATTTCGCGGCATTTTTCGAACTCGGCTTCGGTGAAGTGCAGTCCCGCCGTGGGAGCCGCCGCCGAGCCCGTCTCGTGGCAGTAGATCGTGTTGTAGCGATCGTTGTCCTGTAATTTTTCGGTAATGTACGGCGGCAGCGGCATTTGACCTATACGGTCAAGAATATCATAGAAATCCCCGTCAAACGTGAATTTCACAAGCCGATTGCCGCCATCCAGCGTTTCAAGCACCTCCGCGGA
>JAIDPG010000043.1 GCA_029062865.1 Oscillospiraceae bacterium | reverse complement strand
GTTACGCTGTCATGCGTTCCGCTGCCGTCCGTGTAGATGTCCTTGTAGGTCGAGCCCACCTTTTTCACCTGCTCCCCATGACTTTGAAGAAATGAAACTAAATCAGCAGTATTCGCGCGGTATAAGTCATCTGCCGAAAAATTGATGTAAGGCATAAAACTTCCTTTCTCAAAATAATAAATTTTAAATTGGATACTTAACCTTGTAGGTTCATCATGACCCTATCCATAGACCACCGACAGGGCAGAATTCCCCCCTAGTGAGTGAGTATATTTTTCAAAAATTTAAGACGGTTTCTCGACGAAGTACAAGTTCGACGAGTTGCCGCCCGATTGTCTGTATCTTCGCTCGTGACGAATGTACTTTGCCTTTTCGAGATCGCCGAGTGCTCGTTTCACGGTGCTTTTGGACATTTTCAAGTCCTGCGCTATTGTGGATACAGCGGGGTAGCATGAGCCGTCCTTTCCGGCACGGTCGCGCAGATACATATACACCGCAATGGCGCGGTGTGGGAGGTTTGTGGAATAAATTTCGCGGTTATTAAGCAATTGATCACCCCTTGAATTGTGGATTCTCTAATGGATTTTCTTTCAAGCCGAGTGCCTGTTTCTTTCGGCGGATCGCGGCTTTCAGCTTATGCTCGGTGCGGAGCCTCTGCCCGTGCAGACTGCGGTTGTAGTCATCGGAAATAAGTCTGCCGAAAGAGAGCAGCATTGACACAACGGCATTTTGCGCTGCTGTCAGATTATATCTGCCCATGTTTTCCAAGAACGCTTGGGCATACTCATTTCCCAACTCGGCGGACTTCTTTATATACTCAATGCCCAATTCTCGATCCATGTCGCAGCCTGTTCCGCTGAACGTCATCACGCCAAGCCGATACAATATTTTGTAATCGGGATTTTCGGCTGCGATCTTGTAGAATCCCCTGTATGCCTTTTGGAAGTATACCTCTGCTTGTTCGGTATTTTTCTCAATGCCAATGCCGCCACGGAGCATCTTCGCGGTTTCGTAGCAAGCGTAGGCGTTATCCTGATCGGCGGATAGCTTGTAATATTCATATGCTTTCTCGTAGCTCTGTGATACGCCGTTCCCATAATAATACAAACTGCCTAGCGAGTACTGCGCGAATTTGTTTCCCGCTGCCGCGGATTTTTCAAACCACGCGAACGCTTTTGTATAGTCCTGTTCCGTACCGTTACCAAGCGCAAACATTTTTCCGATTCGGTACTGAACATAATCCCGCAGTCTTTTTGCGGTTGGTTCGAGTGTGAGGAAGCCCTGCAGAGCCTTTTGAAAACATTCATCGGCTTTCGGGATTTTTTCATCGCCAAGCAAGCCGTTCAGATACATTTTTCCAAGATCGTGAAGTGCAAGAACATTTCCTTTTTCGGCTTCGGCTCGGAGCAGCTCGAACGCTTTCGGGATATTGCGGTATCTATATAACTCGGAGCAAGCGGATTTAAACTCCGCTGTCCACTTTATATATAAATCTCCGCCCGATTCTGTTTCATCAAACGCATCATCGCCATATTCCGCAAACATTTCCGTCGAGATATCCATCTCCATCACGGCACGGATCACAGCATTCTTGATCGGCTTGAAAACTTTGTTTTCCTCCAACGTCGGAAACTTCTGCACTGCGCTTGTATAGGTTTCATATTTCTGCTGTTCCAACGAACACCATTCGTCATACATCTTTTTCAGCACAGGGTTCTTGGCAAGTTCCGTTACGATTTGGTCAACGGTTTTCTTGACATTGGGCTGCAAGTAGCCGTAGACCTTTTTGCCTTTGGAATTGCGGAGCTGCGACTGCAGTTTCAGAACAAGCTGTTCGAGCTGTGAATCAAATTGATTATTATTTTGCAGCTCCGATAACAGATTTTTCATCACGCTTTCCGCTTCAGTGCGCAGTTTGTCACGCACAGCTGTCTGTTTTTCATAAACCTGATACAGCTCATTATGAAAAATATCGTTTGCGAGAGCGCTCTTGATCTGCTCAAACCCGTTTTCGGTCAGAAATCCCTCTTTGATATCGGTCGAGTACACGAGCAGGTGGATATGCGGATGGTGAGCCGTATTATGAAACGCCGCATACCACCGCAAGTTTTCCAAGCGGATATTCTGTGCCTTTGCTATATCGTCGGTATGCCGCATGATCAGATTGCGCCACATCTCGGGAGTGGTATATCCAAGCCGTTCCGCGTCCTCGCGGGTCAGCGATATGACGTGCGACCAGACGTTCCCCTGATGCTCCGCAATTTTTTTCTGCGCCTGAAACAAAACTATTTCATCATTGCTGTCGGAAAACAAACCGTGCTTTCCGATTTTTTCAACGCCCGGACGTTCCGCAACATATTTCACCAGAATTTCTTTGTCCGCGATCATATCCGCGCTCTGCTCGAGCAGCTCGGAGAGCAGTTCCGAAGCGTTTTCCTTTGACGGATTTTTCAGATAGTCCGAATACCCCGGCAGCTTTTTTCCGTCCGAATTTATTTTAAGCAATTCATAAATTAACTGCTGCTGATTTTCCGTAGCGGGAGTATCTTTTCGTTTCGGAGAATATTTCTGAACCGTTTCGCGGGTGGCAATATATTTCACAAGGTTGCTGCGAGTGCCTTTCGAAGCGGGTTTGAGATATCTGCTTGCGACAATTATTTTCGGCATGGTCAATCATTCCTCTGAAATCTCGCGGCGCTGTCATAGGTAATGATCCCGTTGATCTTCCGAACCTCGTCAATGCACATGATGTGCAGTTCGCGCAGCGTTTCATCATCGACCTCGTTAGCAGCCGCCAACATATTTGAAATTTTTCCGAGCTCCACCGCTATTTTAAAAAGCAGGCGAGAGGTTTTTTCTTCCGAAGCCGAGACCGCTGATGTCACCAGCTTTTTTATTGCGGGAGCAAGATATTCTACGTTGTCCTGCGCTTTCAGATGTCCGAGATAAAACTCGATAGCCTTTCGGACAAGCTCGTTGCGTGAACGGGAATTGGACTGTTCCAGAAAGCAGTCGCATTCGTCCAACAGCTCTTTTTCAAGGTAAAATCCCGTGCGGATTTTGTTTGAGTTATCGCTCATTTCAGCTCCTTGTATCACTTTATTTGGCTTAACCACCGCATTCCCGCCGAAGATTTAATCAGAAATCCGAGCCAATTCCCGTTTTTTAATCACTTTTTCAATCTCCGGCGGGCTTTGCCCGACGGTGTTTACGGGCTTATGCCGCCCTCGGCGGCATAAGTCCTTTTTCCTGCATCAAAATCATACCCCCGAACCGCCCTCATACCAGGCGCAGAGCCGTTTCGCGAACTCCGCGAAAACCGTCCAAATTTGCCCGAGAACGGCTCGGAGGTAAAACTACCCCACCTTTGCGCCAAAGCCGCACACGGCTCGACACAGCCGCCTCAAAATCGGTTACGGCAGATTGTTCGGCTTGGTGTGAGCAGTTTTCGGCTTAGCTGCACTCTGCTGCTTAGCCGTCATATCAATATAATCGCGCACGTTCTGCGGCACAACCTTGCCGTAAAGCTGCTCGGCATACTTGGAGATTTCCTCATCGAGCGAGGAATTTTTCTCCGATAGATACATCTTCAGCGCCTGAACTTTTTATCGTCAAGCGTAATTGTTACCGTGTTTTTTATGGCCTACTCCTCAAAAATAATCATGAACGCGACCAAGATTATTAAAATATTTGCAGATTTCTCTGCTAAGTTGCTTTCCACTTATTCGCGTTTCTCGCTTCGCTTGTACGAAATTTTCAATTAATTACCTTGTGATTTTACAACATTAGCAAATCTTATTATTCACAATTTTTCAAGGCGACTTTTCTTTTTTTATAAACAAAAGCGGTTTATCTAACGATTCGGACGATGCGTAATTTTCGTTCTGCTCGTCCGCAAGTATATTGAGCAGTCTTGCAATTTCCCTGAGATCGTTTAAAGAATTATTCAGGGTTTCTGTCGTTAAAAACGCGCCGTGCTTTCGTATTGAGGGAAGAACTTTGGACGTGACCCAGTGCTTGAACTTACGGATCTTCTCGATCCTCTGCCGAATTTCGATGGGGTACTCATCCGACGCTCCACGGTTATGAGCCTTCTGCGGCTGCATTGCGAATAGGAGAGAATACAATCCGCTTTCGTTGATAACGGTGGCTGTCTGCGTTCTGTTCAACGAGTCCATAAGCTCAACTTTTTTCTTGTCTTCATCGTCAATACGACCAAGACTTCGTTTGTGATTCTTGTCTCCAAATAAAGCGCATATATCCTTGCCTACAAACCACAGCTCACCGTTAATATCCAATGTGCGCACTTTCTTAAACTCCTCACTCCATGGGTCAAAGGCTTCTGTGTTTGTAGAAGGATCAATTTCAGCTTTATCCGCATCGGCGGGTAACGCGTACATAGGAAATTGCATCTCTGCGCAGTGTGGGCTGTTCTTAATTGTTGCTTTTATCATTTCATTCCTCCATAATTTTATTTAAGCCTCATTCGAGGCTCATAGATTATATTGCTGTTTCCTAACTTGCCGGAGAATAAAAAAAGCCTGTAAACTGCATCTCATAAATAGAGAAGCGATTTACAGGCTCTTTGTGCGAGTTGCCTAAATTCAACCGCATAAATTTTGTTGCCACAAGGGTTCAAGTCATGTCGAAATCTTTTTTGTCACAACTTTGGGCAATAAAAAAACGTCTATGACTAACTTTTCGATTATGAGAAGTCACTCATAGGCGCTCTGTATAATTTGCACAAAAATGTGCCGGAAAGTTTTGTAGGGTGAGGGTTCAAGTCCACTTTTGTGTCGAAAATATCTACGGACGTGTATTTCTGTTTTTCGTAAGAATTATGCCCACAATCAGCTTTGCACAGCCTTTTGTGGGCATAATATCTTTTTTGTCACATTTAGTTTGGTACGGGTAACAGGACTTGAACCTGCACGCCTCTCGGCATTGGAACCTAAATCCAACGTGTCTGCCAGTTTCACCATACCCGCATATCAATTATTATATGATATTATAGCAGAAATCCGCAAATTTGTCAAGTAATTTCACAGAAAAACCGAGAGCAAAACGCTCTCGGTTTTTTTATTTACTTTATCTCCGCATGGAACGCCTGCAGCGATTTCACACCGAGGTGGGAGTTGTTCTTGATAGCCGCGATGCCCTCCGCGCTCGCCTTTGCCGCCGCCATTGTCGTGATGTACGGTATGCGGTGCTTTATCGCCGCCTTGCGGATGTAGCTGTCGTCGTTGGCGCTGGTTTTGCCCGCGGGAGTGTTTATGATGAACTGTATCTCGCCGTTCGCGATTTTGTCCGTGATGTTCGGTCTGCCCTCGTAGAGCTTGAGGACCTTCTCCGCGGGAATGCCTGCTGATGTGATAAGCTCATAGCTCTTGCCCGTGGAGAGTATCTTGAAGCCCAGCTTCGCGAACGCCGAGGCGATCTCAACAAGCTCTGGCTTGTCGCGGTCGCAGACGGAAAGCAGCACCGTGCCCTCAAGCGGCAGGCGCGTCTGCGTCGCCTCCTGAGCCTTGTAGTATGCCTCGCCGAAGCTCGGAGAAATGCCGAGCACCTCGCCGGTGGAGCGCATCTCCGGACCCAGCACGGGGTCTACCTCCTGGAACATATTGAACGGGAACACCGCTTCCTTTACGCCGTAGTGCGGTATCACGCGGTCGCGGAGCGCGGACACGGGCGACTGCTTGCCCGTGAATTTCGCCGTCATGATCTCCGTCGCGAGCTTTACCATATTGATAGAGCAAACCTTGGAAACCAGCGGAACGGTACGCGACGCGCGCGGGTTCGCCTCAAGAACGTAAACCGTGTCGCCCTCTATAGCGTACTGCATATTCATCAGCCCCACAACGCCCATTTCCACGGCGATCTTGCGCGTGTATTCCTTGATAGTCGCGATGTGCTTTTCGGAGAGGTTTTTCGCGGGGAGAATACAAGCGCTGTCGCCGCTGTGAATTCCCGCAAGCTCGATATGTTCCATAACCGCCGGAACAAAGCAGTGCGTGCCGTCCGAGATCGCGTCCGCCTCACACTCCGTCGCGTGGTTCAGGAAGCGGTCGATAAGTATCGGGCGGTCGGGCGTAACGCCAACCGCGGCGTTCATATAAACGCGCATCATCTCGTCGTCGTGGACTATCTCCATTCCGCGCCCGCCGAGAACGTACGAGGGGCGTACCATAACGGGATAGCCTATCCTGTTCGCGATTTCGAGAGCGTCCTCTACCGTCACCGCCATGCCGCTTTCGGGCATCGGAATGTTGAGACGCTCCATCATCGCGCGGAAGTGGTCTCTGTCCTCCGCGAGGTCTATCGTCTCGGGAGTTGTGCCGAGAATATTCACGCCGTTTTTCTTGAGCTCCGCCGCGAGATTAAGCGGCGTTTGCCCGCCGAACTGCGCGATAACGCCGACAGGCTTCTCCTTGTCGTGGATCGCTAGAACGTCCTCCAGCGTCAGCGGCTCGAAATACAGCTTGTCCGAGGTGTCGTAGTCCGTGGAGACCGTCTCCGGGTTGCAGTTCACGATTATGCTCTCAAAGCCGAGGGATTTCAGCGCCAGCGCCGCGTGAACGCAGCAATAGTCAAACTCGATGCCCTGCCCTATTCTGTTCGGACCGCCGCCGAGTATCATGATCTTCGGTCTGTCCGTGTTGACGGGGCTTTCGTCCTTTTCGAGATTATACGTAGAGTAATAATAAGCCGCGTTTTCCGTACCGCTTACGTGAACGCCCTCCCAAGCCTCGTTAATTCCGTATTCCGCGCGCTTTGCCCTGATGTCCGCCTCCGGGACTTCAAGCAGCGCCGAAAGATAGCGGTCGGAGAAGCCGTCGCGCTTTGCCTTCAAAAGAACGTCCTTTTCGGGGACAGCGCCCTTTGCCGCGCCAAGCGCTTCCTCCTCCTCGATAAGCTCCAGCATCTGCTCCAAGAACCAGTGCTTGATTTTCGTGAGGTTGTAGATCTCCTCAACCGTCGCGCCCTTGCGCAGAGCCTCATAGATGATAAACTGCCGCTCGGACGTCGGATAAGTCAGCTTCGCGAGAAGCTCCTCCTTTGTGAGCTTGTTGAAGTCCTTCGCGTAGCCCAAGCCGTAGCGCCCTGTTTCAAGCGAGCGTATCGCCTTCTGGAACGCCTCCTTGTAGGTCTTGCCTATTGACATCACCTCGCCGACGGCGCGCATCTGCGTGCCGAGCTTGTCCGACGCGCCCTTGAACTTCTCGAACGCCCACCGCGCGAATTTGATGACAACATAATCGCCGTCGGGAACGTACTTGTCGAGCGTGCCGTACTTTCCGCACGGAATTTCCGCGAGAGTAAGCCCGCACGCGAGCATTGCGGAAACCAGCGCAATCGGGAATCCCGTAGCCTTTGAAGCAAGCGCCGACGAGCGCGATGTGCGCGGGTTTATCTCGATTACGACGATTCGCCCGGACACCGGGTCGTGCGCGAACTGACAGTTGCACCCGCCGATAACCTCGATCGCCTTTACTATGCTGTATGAGTATTCCTGTAATTTCTTCTGAACGTCCTCGGAGATCGTCAGCATCGGCGCGGAGCAGAAGCTGTCGCCGGTGTGAACGCCGATAGGATCGATGTTCTCGATAAAGCAGACGGTTATTACGTTGTTTTCCGCGTCGCGGACTACCTCAAGCTCCAGCTCCTCCCAGCCCGCGATGCTCTCCTCAACAAGCACCTGCCCGACAAGAGACGCCTGCAAGCCTCTCGCGCAGACGATCTTCAGCTCGTCGACGTTGTAAACCAGACCGCCGCCCGCGCCGCCCATTGTGTACGCGGGGCGGAGAACAACGGGATAGTGCAGCTTTTCGGCGATCGCAAGCGCCTCGTCAACCGAATACGCCACCTCACTGCGCGGCATTTCTATGCCGAGCTTCTCCATTGTGTGCTTGAACTCGATGCGGTCCTCGCCGCGCTCGATAGCGTCAACCTGCACGCCGATGACCTTAACGCCGTACTTTTCGAGAACTCCCGCCTCGGCAAGCTCCGAGCAGAGGTTAAGCCCGCTCTGTCCGCCGAGGTTCGGCAGCAGCGCGTCGGGGCGCTCCTTTTCGATGATCTGCGTAAGCCTTGCGACGTTCAGCGGCTCTATGTAAGTGATGTCCGCAACGTCGGGGTCGGTCATAATGGTCGCGGGGTTGGAGTTCACGAGGACTATCTCATAGCCGAGCTTCTTCAGCGCCTTGCACGCCTGCGTTCCCGAATAGTCAAACTCGCACGCCTGTCCGATGATAATAGGTCCAGAGCCGATTATCATGATCTTGTGAATGTCAGTTTTCTTGGGCATTTTCATTCTCCTACGTATTAGATTTTCAAAAATATTCTGCTATTTATTATCATAACATATTTTGTGGAAAAATGCAATAGAGGAAGTTAAAAAAGATATAAGAAATTTAGAGGCAAGGCCGTAAATCTTGCCTCTTGCCTCTGTTTTTCTTACCTCTGACAATCTAAATCTTCTAACAGCCTCATAACCTCCGCTTGGCTCTTGAAGCGTATCCCCTCGCGGAGCAGCTCCTCGTCGGCGAGGGTAAGCCCGCCAAGCGGCGCGTCGTAAACCGCCAGAGGCTCGGCGATGTCCTCTCGGTACAGCGCTATTTTGCCGCTCTCCTCGCGGAGCACGAAGCAGAGCGTTTCAGCCCGAGCGGTAGCCGCGGTAAAGCCGAACGAAAGCAAAATCGTCAAAGCACAAATAATCCTGCGCATAATACCCCTCCTATTTCCCCACAAAATAACAGCATTTCGACGAAGCCGAAACGTCTGTGAACGTCAAGTCGCTTCGCGTGCAAAATCCATCAACCTGAAAGCGGCAATTCTCGCCGCAGCTTACTATGTTCATTTAACAAATCACCCTGCTAGATATTCTCTCTGAAAAAACAAGAATTATTCAATCGGCTCTCCCCTTCCCGATCGGAAGAATTTTCCGTTATTTTTCCCCGCCGCAAGCGGGAATTGTTTTAACGTTCTCTCCCCACGGAGGCGGGGAGAGACCGGATAACTATAACTATTGACAAAACGGTCTTCCCGTTGTATAATAAGATTAGGTGATTATATGCATATTTTCGTAAGAATTCTGAACTGGGTGATTTTGGTCTTTGGGATCAACTCGCCGTATATTTTGCGTGACGCGCCGACGCTTGTCAAGATTGGCGTGTGGGCGGTTTTGCTTTTGTACTTTCTTGTGGTCAACATCTTCCCGACCTGGAAAAAATATCCCAATTGGCGGCTGAAGATCCTTGGCGACGGCGCGGAGCTTATCCTCGCGTTCTGGGTGACGTGCGCCGCGACAATTCCGTTCGCGGTTTTGCTGATTCGCGAAATAATCGCGAATTGGGGCAGCGGTTGGTATAATCAGGTTTTCCCCGTTACCTGCGGGATCGTTATCATCGCCGCGGAGGCGGTCATCTTCTGGAACGGAATTCTCCGCGTCTACGCGACGTCCGTACAGTTAAGAATAAAGCACCGCGTGCTGGGGCTTGTTTTCGGCTTTATCTTCCCCGTAAACCTCGTAATGCTGATGATAATCTACATTAAAACGCGAAATGAGGCGATTTTTGAGACGGAGAAAATTCTGCTCGACAAAAGCCGTCAAGACGACAAGATCTGCGCGACGAAATATCCGATTTTGCTCGTTCACGGCGTGTTTTTCCGAGACAGTCGGCTTTTGAACTATTGGGGCAGGATCCCCGCGGCGCTTAAAACCAACGGCGCGGAGCTCTATTACGGCGACCAGCAGAGCGCGCTTTCGGTCGAGGACAGCGCGAAGGAGCTCGCGAAGCGCATTGAGCAGATCGTCGCGGAGACGGGCTGCGGCAAGCTCAACATCATCGCGCACTCAAAGGGCGGGCTTGACAGCCGCTACGCTATTTCGAAGCTTGATTGCGGGAAATACGTCGCGAGCCTCACGACGATCAACACGCCGCACCGCGGCTGTCTGTTCGCGGAATACCTGCTCGGCGCGTGCAAGCCGAAGCTGAAAGAATTCGTCGAGAAGGCGTACAACAAGGTGTTTTACGTGCTCGGCGATGCTTCGCCCGATTTTATGTCGGCGGTGAAGTGCCTTACAAACAGCTATTGCGAGGAGTTCAACAAGGAAGTTATCGACGATCCCGAGGTTATGTACCAGTCGTTCGGCTCGAAGGCGACGAACAGGCGAAGCGGGCATTTCCCGCTGAATATTTCCTATCCCGTGGTAAAGAAGTACGACGGCGACAACGACGGCTTAGTCGCGCTTTCCTCCGCGCCGTGGGGTGAAAAATTCACGCCGCTTATTCCCAAAAGCAAACACGGCATCACCCACGCGGATATGATAGATCTGAACCGCGCGAATATTAAGGGCTTTGATGTGCGGGAGTTCTATGTGCAGCTGGTCTCGGAGCTTAAGGAAAGAGGCTTTTGATGATCAGAAGCAACGCTGCTCTCGTTAGTGTTTGGGGGAGTAGTTTCAAGTCGGCTTCCGTTAATTAGTTTCGTTATGTTGCGTCGTGGGTGCGAGTGAACACCCCTTCGGGAGGAGAGGGGGAAAGACAAAAATCCGACAAAAAGCGGGCATTTCCCCCTCTCCTCCCTACGGGGTTTTCCCTCGCGCTCCCTCTCCCTACTCTCCCCCTTTGCCCGCTTTTTCTCGTGGCTTTTGACGGTGAGGCTGTTTGGACGCGGGGTAACGGTGGCGAAACTGTTTCTTTAGGTGGATTAAATTGGGGTTTGCTGTTCCTACGGTAACGCGCTCACGTTCTGCTCTGTCTTGTCAAGGGAGTGTGTTCGCAGCGTTCACCGTTGGTGGAGTTGTCAACGCGACCGTTTTATCACGTATCGGCGTTGCAGTTTAGGTGTTCCGAGAGCAGAAGCAAATCGGCAGAGCAGTTTTGGGGCGTTCCGACAACAGCAACAAATAAAGAGTGAAGTTAAGGGGCGTACCAACTAACAGCAACAAAAAGGCGACAAGTAAATTTCAAAAAGTGTCATAATTTTGCGCAAGCAAAATTATGACCGGTCGCGTCAGCGTAGCGCAGCGGAGCGCGAAGCGCGGAGCGAGCATACGGTGACGCGATTTTGAAATTTAAATTCAGATAAGGAGATAATATGGCGGATATAACAATTGCAACAAGCTCCACGGAACAAGTCAGCGCGGTTTTCGGGGAGTTCGACAGAAATGTCAAGCTGATACAAAAGGCGTTTTCCGTGACGATATTCGCACGCGGAAGCGACGTGAAGATCGCGGGGGACGACGAGCTCTCCGTCGCGAAGGCGGAAAAGGCTGTGCGGACGCTCTGCGGAATGTTCTCGCGCGGCGAGGCTATTGAGGAGCAGAACGTGCGGTACGCTATTTCGATGGTGAACGACGGCGCGGAGGGCGAGATCGCCGCGATCTCGGGCGACTGCGTATGCGTCAGCTTCACGGGCAAACCGATCAAGCCGAAAACCGTCGGGCAGAAGAAATACTGCGATATGATACGGAACAATACGATAACGTTCGGCGTGGGACCCGCGGGCACGGGCAAGACGTATCTCGCGGTGGCGCTTGCCGTGACGGCGTTCAAGCAGCATCAGGTGCAGCGGATAATCCTGACGCGCCCCGCCGTTGAAGCGGGAGAGAAGCTCGGGTTTTTGCCAGGCGATTTGCAGAACAAGGTAGACCCATATCTCCGACCGCTATACGATGCGCTGTTTGAGATGTTCGGGCAGGAAGCGTTCGCGAGAAATCAGGAAAAAGGCGCTATCGAAGTCGCGCCGCTGGCGTATATGAGAGGGCGCACGCTCGACGACAGCTTCATAATCCTCGACGAGGCGCAGAATACCACTCGCGAGCAGATGAAGATGTTCCTCACACGCTTGGGGTTCAATTCCAAAATGGTGATTACGGGCGACATCACGCAGATAGATCTTCCCGAAACGAAAAAGTCGGGACTTATCGAGGCACTTAAAGTCCTCCGAAACGTAGAGGACATCGCGCAGAACCGCTTCACCGAAAAGGACGTTGTGCGGCATAAGCTCGTGCAGGATATCGTCAAGGCTTACGACGAGTATAAGGGCACGCGGCGGGACAAAAACGCGTGGAATAATTGATAATGTAGAATTTGGGGTTGACAAGCGCGGGGCGGCGTGGTATAATGTAAGTGACGAATATCACAAAGGAGGTATTGAAATAACAAGTAACGAATTATGTATTTTACTTGAATCCCTGCTGGCGCTCCTTGAAACGCATAACGAAGACAAAGCCGTAGTGGTTATTAAAAACGCCATTCAGCGAATTGATAAGAACGCGGCAAACAATACGAGTACGGAAACCAAGAAGGATTGACGAAAACAAAAGGTGTTAAGTCCGTATGGACTTAACACCTTTTTATAAGGGGCGCGGAACAATTTACAATGGAGAATGATATGGAAAAGCTGGTCGCGTTGTGCAATTTGTGGACGTTCGGGCTTGGCTATAAAGACGATTACCGGTCGGAGCTTGACAGGCTGTTTCTTGAAAATCCCGAGGACGATTTTTTGTTGGAGCTTGAGGGCTTTGGCGATGACAGCGCGGCGGCTTTGACAAGGCTTTCTCCGCTTGCCGAAGGCTCGCTAAACGTTGACGTGTTCGTCAAGGAGCTGTTGGAGGCTCTTGAAAGGGTTTATATTGAAAACAGACTTTCGCCTTTGGAGTTTGGGGAACGCCGCCTTCGTATGCTGTATGCTCTGCCGCGCGCACTTACCCAACCCGAGCCGCTTCACCCCCTT
>JAIDPG010000042.1 GCA_029062865.1 Oscillospiraceae bacterium | reverse complement strand
CCCTTTAACAGCGCGATATCCGCGAGCATATTTGCGTACCAGTCCGCGGGAGTATAATAGGATTGCACCGAAAGCATATACGCGGGGTCGATGTCCTTGGCGAGACCGCGGCAAAGCTTTCTGAATTCCTTTGTGTATTTCGAGGAGGGATTATAAAACGCCCACGTTTTGGCATATCTCGCGTATGACATCAGTTGCAGATATTGCGAGCACTCTTCCCAAAGCCCCGCGTTTCTATCGTCGTATTTCTCATGATAATCGGCGTCGAGCCCGCATCCCGTGCTCCAGAAATCACCCATGATCTCCGCTTCATATCTTTCGATGAATTTCAGCTTGGTTTCCGTTTCCGTCAACGTAAGCCAGTAGTGGGCTTCGAGCACTTCATCAATATTATCAAAGCTTATTCCCCAGAAAAACACATTATAGCAGCGGAGAATTGTTTCTTGCAGTCCGGGCGGCTGACGCGCAAAAATTTCGGCAAGCTCCTCTATCGTTTTGTCGGAGATCTTTTCCTTTTGGTCTTTTTCCTTGTTGATGTTAAATATGAAAGCGGAGGGGTTAATGGTTTTGTAATACTCGCGTTCTTGTTTAATTTTTCGCGTTTTGGAAATATACACCTTGCGCAGAAGAGCGTTGGTTTCGTTCTTCTCCCGAAGCGAGAACATATTGTAAGTTTCCCAAAAGCGCCCGATGCCGCCGCATACCAAGTCGCACCAGTAATTCGGCGTTTGGTCGTCGTCGTATGTCCACTTCCCGAAATTCCCGCCGTCCAAATCATCGTGAGGCTCAAACATAAAATCAAGCGACGCGATGTCTTTGCGGAGAAAGTAATTCGGGCAAGCTCCTTCTTCGCACATTCTACATTCGGCGTTATGTCGCATTTCGTTGATTCCGCGAATCATAAAATGCAAATAAAAGCAGACAAGCTCGAGCTTTTTTGGCGAATACACAAAGAAATTCACGCCCTTTTTATAGCTTTCGATAAGGCGTTCCCACGTTTCGCACACCGAGCTTACGATAAGACAGCCCATATAATCATAAGTACGTCGCACTATTTTATAGTATCGATTGCGCACCTCGGCTTGGTTCTCGTCATCGTCGTCGGGGTGGAAAGGGAAAAATCTGTCGTCGCTTTTATTGAACGCGTCAACGATTTTGTGCTGCGTTTCGGTGGAGAGCCTCAAGGTCTTTTTGTTGTTAAAATGATAGTTCTTGTAATTGTTCAGCGTTTTCTGCGAAATTTGAGCCATTTCCGCGAACTCCGTTTCGGACATTTTGTTGTCCTGAAGAAATATGCAGATATCCGAAAACAGCTTCTCGAATTTCTCCGACGGGATATGTGCAAAGATGTCATCATCAACACTTCTGTTCGCGAGATATTCCGCGATTTGCGCGATACTGCCCTCGGGATAGGTCTCCCCGGAGATGTACCGCCCGACGGTCTTCTGATCCTTGCCGATAGCTCTCGCAAGCTCCGCCTGCGTCACGGAAAGCTCCGAAACGGCGGCTTTCAGATTTTCGGCGAAATAGATATGCTCGCTGAGCGTTTTTGCGTCCAAATTCACAAAATCTCCCCCTTTTTTACATTATACAACAAAAACCCCGAAAAGTAAAGCAAAATCATGAAAACGCTTATTTATCGCGCTTTCCCCCGCCTCCGGCAGGGGGAAAAGCGCGCCCTGTCTTCTTTTCCGAAAATGTAAACCGAAAATAACAATTTCGCAACCTCGGGTTGGTTGCATTTTCGGAAAATATATGCTAGAATAAAGAAAGTAAGAATTCCGAGAAAGGGAGGGCTTGAAATGGATCACAACAACCTGAAGCTGTTCAGAAAAAAGCACGGCTACACGCAGGAGCAGATCGCCGAGAAAATCGGCGTGTCGCGGCAGGCTGTGGCAAAATGGGAGAAGGGCGAGGCGCTCCCCGACATCGAGAATATTCTGGCGCTCGCGGATATCTACGGGGTGACGGTCGATTCGCTTGTGCGCAATGTTTCCGCGTACAGCGGCGAGGCTCCCGATAAGCAGCATATGTTCGGCATCGTCCGCGTCAACGACAAGGGGCAGATAACTCTCCCAAAGCAGTGCCGCGAGATTTTCAATATCAACACGGGCGACACGCTCCTGGTGCTCGGCGACGAGGACAGAGGGATAGCGCTTGTAAAGGTTGACGAGGTGTGAAGGAGCTATTATGTACGCTGTAGAAACCAAAAAACTGGTAAAAAAATACAAAACAAAAACCGCAGTCAAGGGGCTTGACCTCGCTATCAACGAGGGCGAGATCTACGCGCTTCTGGGCGTGAACGGCGCGGGAAAAACCACGACTATCCGTATGCTCACGTGCCTTTCAACGCCGACGTCGGGGGAGTGCTTCGTGTGCGGGAAAAGCTGCGCCGCCGAAGCCTCGGAGGTCAAGAAAATCGCGGGGATCTCCCCGCAGGACACCGCCGTCGCGGAGAACCTCACGGTCGAGGAAAACCTGCGGCTGATGTGCGGCATTTTCGGTTATTCCAAGGAAAAAACCGCTGAGAGCATACAGTCAATGACTGAATTGTTCAGCCTCGGCGAGTATGAAAAAAGCCGCGCGAAAACGCTGTCGGGCGGCTGGAAGCGCAAGCTCTCGATAGCTATGGCGATGATCGGCGAGCCGAAGGTGCTGTTCCTCGACGAGCCGACGCTCGGGCTTGACGTTCTCGCGCGGCGGGAGCTCTGGAAGGTCATCGAAAAGCTGAAAAGCAAGATAACGATAATTCTCACAACGCACTATATGGAAGAAGCCGAGCAGCTCTCCGACCGCATAGGCGTGATGATCAGCGGCGAGCTTAAAGCCGAGGGCACGCTCTCCGAGCTCGAAGCCAAAACCGGCGAGCAGGGGCTTGAAAACGTGTTCGTAAAAATCGCCGAAAACGCCGATAAAGGAGGGGAGAGCAATGACTAACAGAACTCTTGCGTTTGCGTCGCGCAATTTGAAGGAGATCGTCCGCGACCCGCTGAGCTACGTTTTCTGCCTCGGGTTCCCGCTTGTGATGCTTGTCGTGATGACGCTCGTCAACGACGGAATTCCCGCCGAGGCGAACATGACTATCTTCAGAATTGATAATCTCGCGGGCGGCATCGCGGTTTTCGGGCTGACGTTCGTGATGCTGTTTGTGTGCCTTTCCGTCTCAAAGGACAGAAGCGGTGCGTTTCTGCTGAGGCTTTACGCCACCCCGATGCGTTCCGGCAACTTCATCGCAGGCTATCTTCTGCCGTCGCTTATGCTCGCGTTTATTCAGATAATGATCACGTTCGCCGCGTCGCTTGTCGTTTCGCTTATCAAGGGCATTGAACTGAACATCGGAGGGTTGCTGTTAAGCGCAGTCGCGCTTCTTCCGACGGTCGTGTTGTTTATCTCGCTTGGGCTTCTGTTCGGCACGCTTTTCAGCGAGAAAGCCGCGCCGGGATTGTGCTCGGTAGTTATCTCGTTCGCGTCGTTCCTCGGCGGGATCTGGTTTGATGTAGACAACACAAGCGGCGTGCTCAAAAAGATCTGCGGCGTGCTGCCGTTCGTTCACTCGGTAAAAACCTCTCGCCTCACTGCCGCCCTCGATTTCTCCGAGCTGCCGGAGCATCTCCTGATAACAAGTGCCTACGCCATAGCCGCGACAGTGCTGGCGATCGTCGTGTTCAGGAGCAAGATGAAAGCAGACCTTGGCTGAAGCAATGTACAATTGATAATGTACAATTAGACCCGCCTTCGGCGGGTCTTAATTTTAAGCCGCGAAGCAGCTTTTTAAATCGCTCCGCAGGCGGCGTTCCGAAATTGTCAATTGAACAACGCGCAGTGATTTAGAGATGTAAACGTTTACACCGAACTTGCATTGTTCTCTTGTAATTATGAATAACCGACTAAACGGCAATTTGTTTAATATGTCGAATTTGTACAAATTAACAAAAAATTGTTGACAAAGTGAAATAATTGCTGTATAATATAATCAAACAAAGGGCGACGGAGCACCTCCGTGATCATTTGTTTGTTTAGTTGTCTCCTTTCTTTTGTTCTACACATAATGTATTATTTGATTTTTTCCCCTCCCGAGAGGGGAAATTTTTTTATATCATCGCGTAAATTTTGTGAAATTTGTAAAAAAGTATGGAAAAATCCGAGAGAATGTGCTATAATAAAAATATATGCGGCTCTCTCGCGGAGCGAGGGGGCTTTGACGAGAGCAAAACGTCTTTTCGACTTGCAAGGAGGACATAATATGGCTACCAAAAAAAGCGGCGGGATAAAGATCCCCGGGGTTTCGTTTTCCTGGAAGCGCGCTTTGGGCATCACCCAAGCCAAGCAAAAATTCGCGCGGAAAACGGGAATTCCCACGACCAAATCGGGATTGGAGCGCAAGGTTGGCAGAGCCGTGCTGGATATGCTCGACCCCGCAAGCAGCTCTTCAAAATCGAAAAAATCCACGAAAAAGTGAGGACTGATAATTATTTTTGAACGCAAACAAATTGCCGACGGAGCGTTTTTCAGCAGGATAACCGACAAGCGCTTTAAAACCAACCAGATTATGGCGTATATTCTGACCGAGTTCGAGGGCGATTCCCGCGCGGACTATGCCGTCGCGTCCTACGCGCTTTCCGAGTGCTGCGAAAAATTCCCGACGTATCGTATACTGTCAAAATATCTCTCAAACCTTTACGACGCGTCGCTGTCGTCAAACACGGGGAATATTTTTTCATGCTGCGACAGGCGTATGAGCTACATCGGCGGAGTTGTGCTCGACGACCGCTACGCTCTCGACGGGGAAAAGCTCGAGGCGGAGTTCTGCGAGCTTATTTGCGAGTGCCTGACGCACCCTCTTGCAAGCGAAGGCGCGTTTGACGAAAAAATAACGGCGCTTATGAAAGCGGAGCTTATAGATACTATCGACAGTGTAATTAACGAGAAATCCTCTTACGCCGCGAAGAACGCCGCGAAAACCGCCTACATCGGCGAGCCCGCGGAGCTTCCCGCTTACGGCACACGCGACGAAGCCGAAAAGGTCACGGCGAAGTCGGCGTACGCGGCGTACAAAAAGCTTTTGGAGACCGGGCATATCGAGATAGTCGCGGCGGGGTGCAGCGAGTTTTCCGACGCGGAGCGAATTTTCACGGAGATGCTTTCCGGGCTTTCGCGCAGTGTGAAGCCGATTTCCGTGAGCAAGCCGTCTCCGCTGAAGGCAGCGCCCGCCTACGCTTCGGACACGCTTCAAATGCAGCAGGCGATTTTGCGGATGTACTTCAAAGCGCCTGAGCTTTCCGATCACTATGCGGACAAGCTGTTCACGATGATCCTCGGCGGCATGACTACCTCGCGCTTCTTCTCGAATATCCGCGAGAAGCAGTCGCTGTGCTATTACTGTGGGTGCTTTTCAAACCGCTTCAAGCGCGTTCTGACGGTGAACGCGGGCGTTGAGCCGCAGAACCTGAAGCGCACGGAAGCCGCCGTTATATCCGAGCTTGAAGCTATCCAAAATGGCGGCGTTTCGGAGGACGAGCTTCGCAGCGCGCTTCTGGAGGCGGAAAATCAGCTTGAGATGATGCGCGATTCCACGGCGATTTCGGGCTGGTATCTCGACCAGATAACGGAAGAGAAGATCCTGTCGCCCGAGGAATACCTCGAAGAGCTCAAAAAAGTCACGCCCGAGAGAATTCAAGCCGCGGCGAAATTGTACAGGCTTGACACCGTTTACGCATTGTCGGGGGAGGATTTATTATGATCGAGAAAATCTACAACGACATTGTAAAAGAGACCTGTCTCAAATACGTTCATTCAAGCGGCGTGACGGTTTATATGCTGCCTATGGAGGGCTATTCCTCGGCGTGCGCGCAGGTTTCCGTAAAGTTCGGCTCGGAGGACAACTCGTTTTCCGTGAACGGCGGACAGATCATCGACATTCCGGACGGCACGGCGCATTATCTGGAGCACAAGCTCTTCGAGAGCGAGGAGAAAAACGCGTTTGAGCTTTTCGCGCAGACGGGCGCTTCCTGCAACGCCTGCACGAGTTTCGACTATACGAAATATTATTTCAGCAGCGCGGATAACTTCGCGAAAAATCTGGAGATCTTGCTCGGCTTTGTGCAGGATCCGTTTTTCACGCCGGAGAACGTCGAAAAGGAGCGCGGGATAATCGGGCAGGAGATCACGATGTACCGCGACAGCCCGAACTGGCGCGTGTTCACAAACCTGCTCGAAAATATGTTCGCGCTGAATCCCGTGCGGCTTGATATCGCGGGAACGATAGAGAGCATTTCGCGGATCACCGACAAGACGCTCTACGACTGCTACAACGCGTTTTACAACCCCGCGAATATGTACCTTTGCGTCGCGGGGAAATTCGACCCGGACGAGGTCGTGCGAATTTGCGAGGAGAAGCTGCAAAAGCGTTCACCGCTCACCGTAAGGTCGACGCCCTATGAAGAACCGCTCGGCGTGATAAACAAGCGCGTGGAGCTTGTAATGCCTGTAGCAAAGCCGATCTTCGAGATAGGCTGGAAGCGCCCGCTCCCGAAATCGGGCGCGATGCTTTGCGATTTCCCCGAAGATTATTTATACTACAATATCCTATTCGACGTGATTTTCGGCGGCGTTTCGGATTTCTTTGAGCGCGCGCGCGAAAGCGGGCTGATAAACGAGCAGTTCGGGCAGGGGCTGATGTACGGGCGCGGCTTTATGTTCCCGTTCGCGAGAGGAGAAAGCGACGACCCCGACGCGGTTCTGGAGCTTCTGCAAGAGGAGATCTGCAAATTTAAGAAAAGCCCGCCTCCACGAGAACAGTTTGACTGCGTGAAAAGGGCAAGCTACGGCACGCTTGTCCGCGTGTTCAACGACGTGGATTCCGTCGCTACAATGCTTTCGGAAAGCGCCCTTTCGGACACCTCGCCGTTCTGCAAGATCGATCTGGTGGCGGGTGCGGAATATGAAAAAATGCTCGAAAAGCTCTCGGAGCTTGACGAGGAAAACGTGTGTATTTCAATTGTTAAAGGAGAATAAACAATGACATCAGGTGTTTTGGCAAACGCGGGCGAGCTCGCGGAAATGACGCTTGAATTCCCGAACCTGTTCGGCGGCACGGAGATAACCTACCGCCGCGGCTTCGAGATCTTCGGCGTTCCGATTTATTGGTATGGTATCCTGATAGCGGTGGGCGTAATCCTCGCGTATATCTACGCGATGCGCCGCTCGACAAAGGACTTCGGGCTTGTAAAGGACAGAGTGTTTGATGTGGTTTTCGTCTGCATTGTCGGCGGTTTTTTGTTCGCGCGAATTTACTACTGCGTGTTCACAACGCTCGACCCGAACAACCCGACAAATTATAATTTCGTCACGACGTTCACAACGATACGCGACGGCGGCATTGCGATGTACGGCGGCACGATCGGCGCGGTCGTGATCGGAATTCTGATGTGCAAGCTCCGCAAGGTCAACTTCTTCGCAATGGTGGATTTAGCTTCGCTCGGCTTCCTTATCGGGCAGACGATAGGGCGTTGGGGGAATTTTATCAACCAGGAGGCTTACGGCGCACAGTGCCCCGACAACTGGCTTTTCGCGATGACGGGAAGTCAGATAAGCGAGGATATGGGGCGCGGCGTTTGCGTTCACCCATGCTTTTTGTACGAGAGCGTCTGGTGCCTGCTCGGCTTTATTTTCCTGCATTTCTACAGCAAAAAGCTCCGCACGTTCGACGGAGAGGTCGCTCTGATGTATCTCATCTGGTACGGCTCGGGAAGAGCTGTCATCGAGCAGCTCCGCACGGACAGCCTTTACATCGGCTCGTTTAAGGTATCGCAGCTTGTCGGGATAATCTCCGCGGCGGCGGCGCTGGTTTGCTTTGTCATTTTCAAGATAAAGACCAACAAGTCCGGCAAGCCGCTCTACGTAAACTCCGACGCGTCCGCGTCGCTTATTGAAAGCGACCGCAAGGCGGAGCAGGAGCACAAGGAGAAAAAGAAAGCCAAGTCCGAGGAAAAGGAAGCTCTTAAGGAAGCATCGGAGGATATTTCCGAGGAAATAACCGAAGAGAAATCCGAGGAAAAGTCCGAAGAGAAATCAGAGGAAAAATCCGAGGATAAAAATGACGAGAAAACGGAAGATAAGGAGACGGAAAATGGCGGCGAAGATAATTGACGGAAAAGCCGTTTCGGCGGCGGTTAAGGAGCAGGTCCGCGCGGAGATAGAGCGCGACTGCATAAAGGCAGGGCTGGCGGTCGTGATAGTCGGCGACGACCCCGCTTCGAGAGTTTATGTAAACAACAAGAAAAAGGCGTGCGAGCTCTGCGGGATAAAGAGCTTTGAATACGCGCTGCCCGCGGAAACGACTCAAGAGGAGCTTCTGGAGCTTGTCGACACGCTGAACAACGACGATAACGTCGACGGAATTCTTGTGCAGCTTCCGCTTCCGAAGCACCTCGACGAGGGCGCGGTCATCGAACGCATCTCTCCGAAAAAGGACGTTGACGCGTTCCACGAAAGCAACGTCGGCAAGATAATGATAGGCAGCTACGCGTTTTTGCCGTGCACTCCCGCGGGGTGTATGGAGCTTATCCACAGCACGGGCGTTGACGTGGCGGGGAAGGAGTGCGTCGTTATCGGGCGTTCTAACATCGTCGGAAAGCCGATGGCGATGCTGCTGCTGCACGAAAACGGCACCGTGACTGTCTGCCACAGCAAGACGAAAAACCTCGCCGAGGTTTGCGCCCGCGCGGATATTCTCGTTGCGGCGGTCGGCAGACCGAACTTCGTCACCGCCGATATGGTGAAGGAAGGCGCGGTGGTTATCGACGTGGGGATCAACCGTCTTGAAAACGGCAAGCTCTGCGGCGACGTGAAGTTTGACGAGGTGAGCGAAAAAGCGGGCTGGATAACTCCCGTTCCGGGCGGCGTAGGACCGATGACGATCGCGATGTTGATGAAAAACACACTCACGGCGGCGAAGCAGAAGAAGCAATGAAGCAGGGAAACAGCAAGTCGTTTCTAAGAAACGCGATAATCCTGACGCTGGCACTCGCGATGCTCTGCGTGCTTATGCCCGAATGGGGCGTTGCTCAGGTCATCGTGATAATTCTCGTTGCGGTGCTGGCGGGGTTTCAGTGGGTTTTGTATTTCTTTATGAAGTGAATTATAATTGACAATTAAGGTGCGCGCTTCACGCACGTATTAAAATTTCTTGCATCGTGACGGCTTACGGACAATCAAAAAAATGTCCGCCGAAGGCGGACATCAAAATTGTCAATTGTACAACCCAAGGCTGACCTGCAAAGCGTCGTTTACCTGCTGCATAGAGCCGCTGTCTAACTCGCCCATGCGCTCCTTCAATCGTCTTTTGTCTAATGTACGAACCTGCTCCAAAAGCACGACGGAATCCTTTGCAAGCCCGCATGACGACGCTTGCACGGAAATGTGCGTGGGAAGCTTGTTTTTCTCTTGCTTGCTGGTTATCGCCGCGGCAATGACGGTGGGGGAGTGCTTGTTTCCCACGTCGTTCTGGACGATCAGCACGGGGCGGATCCCGCCCTGCTCGCTCCCGACAACGGGGCTCAGGTCGGCGTAGTAAATTTCTCCGCGTTTAACGGTCATAAAAACACCTCCGTTTAGAAAATAGATGATAGATTTGGAAGATGCCTTCCGAGAGTATTATTGACGGTTTTTTCGGGCATTATTCAAACTTGACGTTTTTCTCCCCAAGGGGAACAGCAAAAAAGCATTTCCCCGCCGTTGGCGGGGAAAGTAAAATAATCAAAAGCCGTTTCCCAGCCGAAGGCGGGGAAACGCGGAATAGAACAGCAAGTTTTCTTATTCTCCGCAAAAGGCGGTAAAGAGAAAAAAGGAGCTTTTATGAACTGGAATCAACTTCTTTGCCGGGAGCGCGAACGCCCTCATTCTTCAAACAACGAGAACGAGATCCGCACGGAATTCCGCCGCGATTATCATCGGATAATCGGCAGCGCATCGTTTCGGAGATTGCAGGATAAGGCACAGGTCTATCCGCTTATGCGCGGGGATTTTGTCCGCACGAGGCTTACACATTCCCTGGAGGTGAGCTCGTTTGCCGAATCGCTCGGAGATATTATCTTCCGCAAGCTTGAGCTTCCCGAAAACGACATCCGAGAAGACTGCCGTGATATTCTCCGCTGCGCGGGGCTTATCCACGACATAGGAAATCCGCCGTTCGGACATTTCGGCGAGTTTGCTATTCGCCGCTGGTTCAAGGATAATTTGCCGCGCCTTAAATTCAAAGGAAAACCCGTGTCCGAGCTGCTGAACGAGCAGATGACAGAGGATTTCATGAATTTCGAGGGCAACGCGCAGGCTCTGAGAATTATCACGCGGCTGCATTGCTTGACGGATATGAGCACGGGAATGAACCTCACCTATGCGCTGCTTAACACTATTATCAAATACCCCGTGCGCTCCGTTGATATTAACAAGAAGAGCGGCGATATCCGCACGAAGAAAATGGGCTTCTTCTATTCGGAGAATGAGCTGTTTGAGAAAATCACGAACGCCACCGGCGCGGATCAAAGCCGCTATCCGCTGACGTACATACTCGAAGCTGCCGACGACATTGCCTACCTCACCGCCGACATTGAGGACGCGGTAGTTAAGGGCTTTATCGATTTCCGCACCCTTATAGAGGAGCTGTTTTCCGGCGCGCGCGATTATATTGACGCGCCGGGCGGTCTTTATGACACTGTATACGCTGCTGCATGTTCACTTGATAATAGTTATATGGATGTTCACAAGCTCGGTATGCCCGACCCCAAGCAAAAGTCTGTTCAGCAGTGGGTGGTAAAATTGCAGAATATGCTTATCTACGCCGCCGCCGATTCGTTCTGCGATAACTATGACGCGATAATGGACGGTACCTTCAAAACCGATCTGCTCACCTCGAGCCCCGCGCAGGGTCTTTCAAAGCTGCTCGGAGACATAGCCTACGATTACGCGTTCCGCTCTAAAAGTGTGGTAAGCTCGGAGATTTCCGAGCATACTATAATGAACTCGCTGCTTGATAATATTGTTGATATGGCTTTGAATTTCGATCTTGAGGACAGCAGCGGCTTCCATAAAGACCTCTCCGAGGTGTTGTCGGAAAATTACGTCGCTATCTGTCGGAATAAGTGCCGGGGCGCTTCCGAAAGCGAAGAATGCTATTACCGAATTCAGCTCGCCACCGACTGTATAAGCGGCATGACGGACAGCTACGCGGAGAAATTCTACAGAATGTTAAACGGTTTCGGAGATCAACGATATGTATAAGGTTTTTATCGCCGAGGACGACGACGGCATCGCGAACGCAATAATAAAGCGCCTTTCCGAATGGGAGTTCGAGGTGCGCCGCGCCGACGATTACAAGAACGTTTTAGAGGAATTCAAGACCTTCGAGCCGCATATCGTGCTGCTTGATATTTCCCTGCCGTTTTACAACGGATTTCACTGGTGCGGCGAGATCAGAAAGGAAAGCAAGTGCCCGATAATGTTTATCTCAAGCGCCGCGGACAATATGAATATCGTCACGGCGATGACAATGGGCGCCGATGATTTTATAGCCAAGCCGTTTGATCTGGGAGTTCTCGTCGCGAAGATCCAGGCGCTGCTAAGAAGAAGCTACGATTTCGCCGCGAATATCGGGAAAATCGAGCACAAGGGCGCGGTATTAAACACCGCCGACGCGACGCTCACCTACAACGGCGAGCGCGTGGAGCTCACGAAAAACGAGTACAGAATTCTTGAAACGCTCCTCGAAAGCAAGGGCAAGGTAGTCACGCGAGAGACGCTGATGAACAAACTGTGGGAAACGGACAGCTACGTCGACGAAAACACCCTCTCGGTAAATGTAAATCGCCTGAGAAAAAAGCTCGACAACGCGGGTCTGGTGGATTTTATCGCGACAAGAGTAGGCATAGGCTACTTGATCAATTGACAATTTTTAATTGATAATTGATAATGTACAATTATGGCTGATTAAAAAAGCCGCTTCGCGGCTTTGAATATAAAAATCCCCGCCGAAGGCAGGGATTTCAACTGTCCATTATCATTCAGCGCGTGCCCGCGGCGAATTCTCCGCAATTGATGTCCAGAACCAACCGCACGGGCTGTATCAGCGAGTCCTCGTACTGCGCGTGCCATTGCGGCTCCCACTGCATAGAGCCATCCGCGCCGATACTGTCTATCGTGTCACCGCTCTTCACGGGGAAGTCGTTGTCGAACTGATAGCTCGCGATGTTGTAGACGTAATTTACAACATGGTCCGGGTTCATCCCGCGGAAGTGCACCTGCACATCCGCCGCGCCGAATGCGTTCAGCCCGAGCGTGTCTACGATCTTATCATCCGTCCCGCTTATGTTGAAAAACCGCGCGTTTACGGCAAGGCGAATAAACCGCCCCGCGAGGTCGAAGCGCTTGCAGTCTTCAAACTGCTCGGGAGTTGTCAGCTTGCCGCTGTGCACAACGTAGATCGCCTCGCACGTCGGGTAGCATTGCAGCGCCGCGTCGATCTGCGCGAGGAACAGCTCCGCCTGCTGCTTGTAGTGAAGCCCCGCGGACATCATCGCGAACACGCCGACGCACCACTTCGCGCTGTCGAGGAGCTCCGCGCCGTCTCGTACGTCCCAGAACTGTCTGCGTGTGATTTCGTTGATGTTTTCTTTAGCTCTCGCGTTGAATTCGCTGTCCAGCAGGAAGTCAGCGAGCACGGG